>CAZLJN010000136.1:0-6727 GCA_964559815.1 uncultured Propionibacteriaceae bacterium | reverse complement strand
GTGACCACCTGCGACAGATGCCCGATCCGCAAGGTCTTGCCCTGCTTCACCGTGCCGGAAGCGGGGGCCAGCTCGCCGGTGAACAGTCGCAGCAGGGTGGTCTTGCCGGCGCCGTTGACACCGATCAGGCCGATCCGATCGCCGGGACCGATCGACCAGTCCAGCTGCTGCAACAGGGTGCGCTCGCCGACGGCGTAGCTGACCTTGTGCAGGTCGAAGACATCCTTGCCCAGGCGGCTGGTGGCGAACTCCCGCAGGCGGATCGAGTCGCGCGCCTCGGGCACGTCACGAATCAACGCATTGGCCGCATCGATGCGGAACTTCGGCTTGGACGTCCGCGCGGGCGGGCCACGGCGCAGCCAGGCCAGTTCCTTGCGCAGCAGATTCTGCCGCCGAGCCTCGTTGGCGGCGGCCTGTCGGACGCGTTCGGCCCGGGCCAGGACGTAGGCGGCGTAGCCGCCGTCGTAGGCGTCGATGACGGCGTCGTGCACCTCCCAGACCCGGTTGCAGACCGCATCGAGGAACCAGCGGTCGTGGCTGACCACCAGCATCGCCGTGCCCCGCGACTGCAGCAGGTTGAGGTGTTCGGCCAGCCAGGCGACGGCCTCCACGTCCAGATGGTTGGTGGGCTCGTCGAGCACCAGCAGGTCGTGGCCGGCCAGAAGCACGGTGGCCAGACCGACCCGCCGCCGCTCGCCGCCCGACAGCGCCGTGACCGCGGCACCCAAGTCGATGCCGGCCAGTAAGTGGTGGACGACCGCGCGGGAGCCGGCTTCGGCGGCCCAGACGTGATCGGCCTGGCCCCCGACGACGACTTCGCGGACGGTGGCGCCGGGGGCGAAGGTCTCGTCCTGGCTCAGGTAGCCGATGGACGCTGCGGGGTTACGGATGATCTGACCGGAGTCAGGCTCGGCGGTGCCGACCAGCAGCTTCAGCAGGGTGGTCTTGCCGTCACCGTTGCGTCCAACCACGCCGACGACATCACCCTCGGCCAGTCCGAGACTCACCCCGTCCAGCAGGATGCGAGTGCCGAACGCCAGGGAAATGCGCTCGGCATTGACGATATTTGCCAAATTCGACTCGGCTCAGCGGCCGCGCATCGCCCGGCCGGCACCCTTCATGGTGGGCATCGGCCCGCGGGGCAGCGGCACCCGCGGACGCACCGCGTCCAGGGCGCGCAGCCGGGCTTTGAGGTCGGTGAGCTGGCTGGGCGCCAGCTTCTTGGGCAGCTTGGTGAGGTGCTTGCTCAGCTCGGCCAACGGCACCTGGCCTTCGCCGTCGCCCATCGCCACGGTGAGCACCGGGACGCCGTAGGCGACCTGCTCGTGCTTCTTCACCTCAGAGCTGACCAGGGCCTTCACCCGTCCGGGCTGGCCTTCGGAGATCAG
Source organism: uncultured Propionibacteriaceae bacterium (assembly GCA_964559815.1). GTDB lineage: Bacteria > Actinomycetota > Actinomycetes > Propionibacteriales > Propionibacteriaceae > Propionicimonas. Next base: position 5,339 of record CAZLJN010000136.1, on the reverse strand, counting down.
CACGATTCCGGGCGGGCCGACCACGCGGTGTACCACGTCCAGCTGGCGGGTGGCGGTGAGGGCCGGGGTGTAGGACCACTTCTTCTTGTCGAGCATGCCCAAAGCGACCTCGGCCGAGCCGGGCTGGCCGGCGTAGCGGAGGTAGGTGGCCTTCTTGGCGCGCTCCAGCAGGATGTAGAGATCGGCGGTAATGCCGGCGGTGATGCCCAGCAGCAGCCACATCCACCACGGCTGGAAGATGATGCCGATCACGGTGAAGATCACCACGGAGCCGACGAACGCCGCGATCGCGTAGGTGTTCAGCTTCGGGTCGACGTCGGCGGTGACCTTGTAGGTCTGCCAGAGCTGGCGGTACCACGGCCAGTCGGCCGGGTTGCTCGAGTTCTTCTTCGCCAGCTTGGCCGCCTTGAGTTCGGCCTTCTGCTTGGCGGCCAGTTCCTTGGCCTTCTCGCTCGCCATCATGCACTCCCCATCTGAACCGACCCTTGGTCGGTGTTCGCCCGTGCCGCTATCGCCTGACGGTACAACCGTCCCGCACGATAAGACGACCGCACCAATGGTCCACTAAGGACGCCGCGGAATCCAATCGCGGTGGCTTCGGCGCCCAATTCGTCGAATTCCTCCGGCGTCACCCACCGATCAACCGGGTGCAGATGGATGTTCGGTCGCAGGTATTGGGTGATGGTGACCAGCTCGGTGCCGGCCTCATGCAGGTCGCGCAGGGCCTGGAGCACCTCGTCGTTGGTCTCGCCCATGCCGAGGATCAGATTCGACTTGGTAACCAGGCCGCGCTCGCGCGCCTGGGTGAGGACGTTCAACGAACGGGCGTAGTCGAAGCCGGGACGGATCCGGCGGAAGATCCGCGGCACGGTCTCGACATTGTGGGCGAAGACTTCCGGCGCGGCGTCGAACACCTGACCGAGCAGGTCGGGGCGTCCGGAGAAATCGGGGGCCAGCATCTCCACGCCGACCCCGGGATTGCGGGCGTGAATCTGACGGATCGTCTCTGCGTACAGCCAGGCGCCCTGGTCGGCCAGATCGTCGCGGCAGACCCCGGTGACGGTGGCGTAGCGCAGGCCCATGGTGGCCACCGACTCGGCGACCCGCACCGGCTCGTCCCGGTCGTAGCCCGACGGCTTGCCCGACTCGATCTGGCAGAAGTCGCAGCGCCGGGTACAGGCCTCTCCGCCGATCAGGAAGGTGGCCTCACGATCGGCCCAGCACTCGTAGATGTTGGGGCAGCCCGCCTCCTGGCAGACGGTGTGCAGGCCCTCGGACTTCACCAACTGGTGCAACTCGGTGTAGTCCGGCCCCATCTTCGCGGTGGTGCGGATCCACGCAGGCTTGCGTTCGATCGGGGTCTCAGCGTTGCGGACCTCGAGGCGAAGCAGCTTGCGGGGTTGGGTTTCGGTCACCGCACGAGCTTAACCGCCGTCGGTGCCGGACTGACCGCCGCTCAGAGATTGTCGGTAGTGAATCCAGCCGCCAGGTGGGTCAGGAGGCGGGCACCGAAGCCGGTCGCGCCGGCCGAGCGCCAGGCGTCGTCGGCGTCGGTGGCCATCGTCCCGGCGATATCGATGTGCGCCCACGGGGTACCGGCAACGAACTCGTTCAGGAACAGCGCGGCGGTGATGGTGCCCGCGTACGGGCCACCGAGATTGGACAGGTCGGCGATCGTCGAGTCGATCTGCTTGCGGTACTTCTTCTCCAGCGGAAGCTGCCAGACCGGCTCGTCGGTGGCCTCGGCGGCGGCCTTCACCTGCTGCACCATCGCGTCGTTGTTGCCGAGGACGGCGGCGCGGGAGGTGCCGAAGGTCATCAGGGCTGCGCCGGTGAGGGTGGCGATGTCGACGATGGCGTCCACGCCGGCTTCGGTGGCCAGCACCATGCCGTCCATCATGGCCAGGCGGCCTTCGGCGTCGGTGTTCTTCACTTCGACAGTGGTGCCGCCGCGGGCGGTCAGCACGTCGCCGAGCTTGTAGGCCGAGCCGGACGGCATGTTGTCGGTACAGGTGAGCCACGCCGAGACGGCCACAGTGACGCCCGAATCGCGTAGTGCCGTGAACGCACCGAGCACTGCTGCCGCACCGCCCATGTCCATCTTCATCAGCAGGTGCATCGGGTCGGACGGCTTCAGGCTGATGCCTCCGGAGTCGTACATGATCCCCTTGCCGACCATCCCGAGATGGCTGGTCGGCTCGATGTCGGGGCGGTAGCGCAGGACGATCAGTCGCGGCTCTTCGACCGAACCGGCGTTGACCCCGAGGATGCCCCCGCAGCCCAGTTCGACCAGCTGTGCCCGGTCGAGCGCCTCTACCTCGAAGCCGAAGCGTGCGCCCAACTCGACAGCGACCTCAGCCATGGTGACGGCGGTGAGGTGCCCTGGCGGGGTGTTGGCCAGGTCGCGGGCGACGGCCGCAGCGCGTGCGCCCACCAACCCCTCGGCGATGCCGGCGGCGACCTCTGCGGCATCACCGCCGAGCTTCAGCGCCAGTGTCGAGAGCGGAGCCTGGTCGATCTCGCTCTTGAAGGCGTTGTAGCGGTACCGGGCCAGCACGGCGCCTTCGGTGAGCGCGCGGGCCGCCTGACGATCGGTGACCGCCGTCGGCGGTACCTCGATCCCGATCCGACCACCCTTCTTCGCTGTGGCCCGGGCGGCCGCTGCGGCCGCATCGCGCAGAGCGTCGGCGTCGACCTCGCTCAGATCGCCGAGGCCGACCAGCACCAGAGGATGGCCGGCCTGGGCCACCACCAGGCTGCTGCCGGGCTTGGCCTCGAAACCGGCAGCGGCCAGGGCGTCGCGATCGAGGCCGAGCCCGACGGGGAGGTCGCCCTCGGCGGGGACCAGCACGGCCACCGCGTCGAGGCCCTCGGAAAATGCAGAAACCTGTTCAACAATTGGCGTATGCCGCAGCGACGGTACTGCCGTGAAATTCTCGGGAATGAGCGCGCTCTGACTGGTGGGCACGGTGGCTCCTCTGTTCAGGATCGGACAACTCGACGATAGTCGCCGGGGTCTTTCGGCGTGGCAGGTTCGGAGTAGTTGGTCGGGTGGAATACCTACTGAATCGGGTAAACGGCCTTCGGAGGCGGGTGGTCTCGCAATAGAGTTCCCGACGTGAGCCCTGTCGTTGTGACGGTGACGATCCTGGTACTAGCCGTGGTTGCTTTTATGTCCAACCGGGTGCCGGTGGGTGTCGTCGCGCTCGGAGTCGCCCTTCTGCTGTGGGCGTCGGGGGTGCTGACTCTCACCCAGGCTTTGGCGGGGTTCGGTGACCCGACGGTGCTGTTCATCGCGGCGCTGTTCGTGGTGAGTGAAGCTCTCGATGCGACCGGTGTGACCGCCTGGGCCGGCCAGCAGGTGCTCGGTGGGGGCTCCCGCGGACGCACCGGGCTGGTCACCGTGATCGGTCTGTTGGTGGCCGGGCTGACGGCGCTGATCAGTGTCAATGGGGCGGTCGCCGCCCTGATCCCGGTGGTCGTGGTCGTCGCGGTGCGTTCGGGTATCGCGGCCGGGCAACTCCTGATGCCCTTGGCCTTCTGTGCGCACGCGGGATCGATGCTGCTTCTCACCGGGACCCCGGTGAACATCATCGTCAGCGAGGCCGCAGCCGACGCCGGCGCACGTCCGTTCGGGTTCTTCGAGTTCGCCTTGGTGGGGTTGCCCCTCCTGGTCGGCACGGTCGGGATCGTGGTGGCTTTCGGCGCGCGGCTGCTGCCGTCAGGATCGGGCGCTGCGCTCTCTGCGGACGTGATCGGTCACGCACGGGCGCTGCGCGAGCAGTACGGACTGCCGGAGGACACCGACATGGTCGGTCGGCGCCGCGGCTTCAGCGAAGTGCTGATCCCGCCGCGGTCGGAACTGATCGGGCAGCATGTCTTCCCCGGGCAGGTCACCGCGAGCGGGGATCTGGTGGTCCGGGCCATCCAGCGTGGCGGCGAGGGGGTCACCGGGGAGGACATCCGGCTCCGCGCAGGGGACACCCTGCTTCTCGGTGGCTCCTGGGACGACCTCGAACAACACACCGCCGGGCCACAGGTCGTGGTGGTGGACCAGCCGTCGGCCCTGCGCCGCAGCGTCCCTCTGGGCGTCGGAGCGACACGAGCCATCATCATCCTGGCCGCGATGGTGGCGTTGCTCGCCACCGGCGCCGTCCCGCCGGCCGTTGCCGGACTGCTGGCCGCGATCTCCATCGTCGTCACCGGGGTGCTGAAGCCCAGCCAGGCCTATCGCGCGGTCTCGTGGACCACCGTGGTGCTGGTCGCGGGCATGATGCCGTTGTCGACGGCATTCATCAGCACGGGAACGGCCGATCTGATCGCCTCGGGCCTGCTGCGAGTCACCGGCCAGACCTCGCCGACCTTGGCTCTGCTGGTCATCTGCCTGTTGACGCTGATCCTGGGACAGCTGATTTCGAACACGGCAACAGTGCTGATCATGATTCCTATCGCCACGGTGGTGGCGACCGATATGCACGTCTCGGTGCTGCCATTTCTGATGGCCCTCACTGTTTCCGGGGCCGCGTCCTTCCTTACCCCGGTGGCGACCGCCGCGAACACCATGGTGATGGAGCCGGGCGGCTACCGCTTCACCGATTACTGGAAGCTGGGGCTGCCGTTGATGCTGCTTTTCCTCGCGGTGGCGGTGTTCTGGGTTCCCTTGATCTGGCGCTTTTAGGAGACACGAATGGCATCGAATATCGGGCTCGCTGTGGTGATCGCCGTGGTGGCGTCGTTGGCGTTCGCGGGCTCATCGGTGGTGCAACAGGCGGCGGTGAGCGGCAGTACGGCCACCGGGGAGAAGGCCAAACTCGGTGGCCGCGAACTCCTCGCTCTGCTGCGCAGCCCCGCATGGCTGGGCGGGCTGCTCCTGCTCGCGGTGAGTGCCGGTGGCCAGGTCGTGGCCCTGCAACTCGCGCCGGTCACCGTCGTTCAGCCGATCGGGGTGCTCGCCGTGCCCTGGACGATCCTGTTGGCCGCGCGCGTCCACCGTCAGTCGATCAGCGTCGGCATGTGGGGCGGGGCTGCGCTGACCGTCGTGGGAACGGTCGCTGTCGCCTGGGTGGCCATCACTCACGCCACCGCGGTGCCAGAGCTGATGGATCAGCGTCTGGTGACCGGCACCATCGCCGGCTTCGTGCTCGCCGGAGCTCTGGCCGTCGTCGGTTCGCGCGGCCCGGTGGCCTGGCGCTGCCTGTCCTGGGCGTTGGCGGCCTCGGTGGTCTACGGAGTGGAGTCGGGGCTGGTCAAGGCGATCGGTGCCTACATGGGCAGCCGGGAGTGGCTGGGCTCAGCGACCTTCTGGTTCATGGTGGCCACGATCGTCAGCGGTGTCGCCC
>CAZLJN010000135.1:0-6759 GCA_964559815.1 uncultured Propionibacteriaceae bacterium | reverse complement strand
GTGCCGGTGTGGCCGGGTTGTTCGTCGGCAAGGTGGGGGTCTTCCGCGACCAACTGCAGATGAGCCACCCCGTGTTCGTGATGATGGACGCCGCCGGTCGGATCGTGGCCAACTCCGAAGAGAAGGAGCGACTGGCGTCGCTGTCGAGCGGCGGCCTGGTCGGGATGTATCCCGCCTCCGCCAAGCTGCCCACTTGGAAGGTGGCCGAATGCGCCCGGCTCGTCCTAGACACCCTGCCCGGATTGGACGATCCGTGGCCGGACTGGCTGCGTGAGCAGGCCGGCGTGCTCGGGCTGGCTGAGGCCTTCCGGGCCGTCCATGAGCCGCAGAGCCTGGTCGAGGCAGCCCGCGGCGCCGAGCGGCTGATCTTCGACGAAGCCATGTCCACCCAGTTGACCATGGCCTACCGGCGCGCCGACGCGGCCGGACGCACCGCGCGTCCACGGGTGCGCCAGCCGGGCGGCGTCCTGGACGCGTTCGACGCCCGACTGCCATTCGCCCTGACCAGCGGGCAGTCGCAGGTGAGCGAGGCGATCTTCGATGACCTCGCCGGTCAGCGACCGATGCAGCGCCTGCTGCAGGGCGAGGTGGGCTCCGGCAAGACGGTGGTCGCCCTGCGCGCCATGCTCACCGTGGTCGACAGCGGCGGGCAGGCTGCGCTGCTGGCCCCCACCGAGGTGCTGGCCGCCCAGCACTACGCCACCATCACCGGGCTGCTCGGTGACCTGGGTGGTGGCCGGATGCTGGGGGCGCCCGATGTGGCCACCGATGTGGTGCTGCTCACCGGTTCGATGCCGACCGCGGCGAAGCGCTCGGCGCTGCTGCGGGCGGCCAGCGGTGAGGCCGGCATCGTGATCGGCACCCATGCGTTGTTGGCCGACCAGGTGCAGTTCGCCGAACTCGGCCTGGTGGTGATCGATGAGCAGCATCGCTTCGGCGTCGAGCAGCGGGCCGTCCTGTCGGGCAAGGCCGAGGCGGCTCCCCACGTCCTGGTGCTCACCGCCACGCCGATCCCGCGTTCGGTGGCGATGACAGTCTTCGGTGATCTGGAGGTGTCCACCCTGGCCGAGTTGCCCTCGGGGCGGGCCGAGGTGTCGACCGTCGTGGTCGATGGCGCGACCCGTCCGGCGTGGGTGGAGCGGGCCTGGGAGCGGGTGCGTGAGGAGGTCGGTGCCGGTCGGCAGGTGTTCGTGGTCGCTCCACGGATCGGCGGCACCAAGTCCGGCGACGGCAAGGGCGTGGTCGAGCTCGCCGCTGAACTCGCTGACGGCCCGTTGAAGGACCTGCGGCTCGGCATCCTGCACGGTCAGTTGGCCAGCGATGTCAAGGACGAGGCGATGGCGGCCTTTGCCGAGGGACGCCTGGACGTGCTGGTAGCCACCACCGTGATCGAGGTCGGTGTGGACGTCCCCAACGCCACCATGATGGTGGTCTGGGACGCCGACCGGTTCGGTATCTCCCAGCTGCACCAGCTGCGTGGCCGCATCGGCCGTGGCAGCCACCCCGGCGTGTGCCTCCTGGTGACCCACTTGACGCCGGATTCGCCGGCGCGCCAACGCCTGGACGCGGTAGCCGCCACCCGCGACGGTTTCCGATTGGCTGAACTCGACCTGGAACAGCGCCGCGAGGGCGATGTGCTGGGCGCCACCCAGGCCGGCAGTCGTTCGACCCTGCGGCTGTTGCGGGTCCTGGAACATGGCGAGGTCATCGCCACTGCGCGGGAGCTGGCCGTCGAGTGCGTCCGCCGCGATCCGGGACGGACCACGCCCGGCTTCGCCGATGCCGTCCGGGCGACCGAGGTGCTCACGGCCGGTGACTGGCTGGAGCACAACTGAGCGGCACTAGGCTGAGTGCTCGTGACCAGAATCATCGCCGGGCGCGCGAAGGGCCATCGCCTGCGCACCCCGGCGACCTCCGATACCCGCCCGACCACTGATCGGGTGCGGGAGGCCGCCTTCTCCGCCATCGCCGACTGGGCCGGAACCGGGGGAGAGCCGTCCGAGCAGATGCTGGCCGGCTTGTCCTTCCTCGACCTTTTCGCCGGTTCTGGGGCGGTGGCCCTGGAGGCAGCCAGCAGGGGAGCCGGCCCGGTCACCGCCGTGGAGTCGGTCACGGCTGTGGCGGCGATCGCTCGCGACAACGCGCGCACCACCCGGCTGGCGATCACCGTGGTGGCGGCTGAGGCGGCGAAATGGCTTGCCGGAGGGTCCTCGGCGCGGTTCGACGTGGTCTGGGCCGACCCGCCTTATGCCTACGACAACGACCGGCTGGCCGCCGTGGCGACCCTGATCGAGCAGCATTGGCTGGCCGAGAACGGCCTGTTGGTGCTGGAGCGCTCGTCGAGGGATGATGCCCCGGTCCTGCCGGAGTCGCTGTCGGTGAGGTGGCATCGCCGTTACGGTGAGACCACCGTGTATTACGCAATGAAGGAATCCCCGTGCTAGCCATCTGCCCTGGCTCATTCGATCCGATCACCAACGGACACCTGGACGTGATCACTCGCGCCGCATCGATCTTCGGTGAGGTGCTGGTCGCTGTGGGCCAGAACTCCACCAAGCAGTACCTGTTCAGTCAGGCCGAGCGGGTGGAACTGGTGCGTGCCACCACCGCCCATCTGCCGAACGTCCGGGTCGAGGAGCTGCATGGCCTCTTGGTCGACTACGTGAAGGCCGTCGGTGGCCGCGTTTTGATTAAAGGGGTACGGTTTGCCGCTGACTTCGAATTCGAGTTGCAGATGGCGAACTTGAACGCTGTGGTCGGGGGAGTGGAGACTCTGATCCTTCCCGCGGCATCTCAGTGGTCGACTTTGTCGTCGTCCATGGTTCGCGAAATCGCGGTTCACGGAGGGGATGTCTCGGCGTTCGTGCCGGACGTCGTGACCGCGAAGATTCGCCTGCGTGCAGGAAAGGAGAGGGCCGATGGTTGATCGGACCGAAGGTGTGCTGGACGAGTTGCACGACGTGGTGTCGAACGCCAAAGCCGTGCCGATGTCGGCATCGTGCATGCTCAACCGTGCGGAGGTGCTGGCCCTGATCGATCGCGCCAAGGAGGCCCTGTCCGAAGACGTCGGGGAGGCCCATCGGGTGACGGCGACGTCGCTGGAGACTCTGGAGCGCGCGCAGCACGAGGCCAAGCAGATCGTGGCCGCCGCCGAGGAGCGCGCCTCCTACCTGTCCACTCAGAACCCGGTCTATGAGGAGGCTCAGCGCAAGGCTGCCGCCTTGGAGGCCAAGGCTCTGGCTGATGCCGAGGCGCTGCGCCGCGAGGCCGACGCCTACGTCGACGCCCGGATCGCCACATTCGAGGCGAGCCTGCACAAGACCATGTCGCAGGTGCGCACCATGCGTGAGCGGCTCGCTCGGAGGTCCTCGCTCGACGACGATGCGACCACCGCGCTGCCTCGCTTGGAGGACTGAGCAGCACTGCCGGCCCGGCGGCTTTTGCCGGGTGGAGTAGTGCCTTGATAGAGTTCGTCGTTGGTTATGACGATGCCGAGCCATGCCGAAGGGAAACGTAGTGACGTCCCGCTTGCCAGACCCCCGTTCCGGACTTGTCCTGGACACTCGTGACGTAAGTCGCCGGGCTGGTGTGCTGAAGGAAGTCACCCGGGTCGCGGACGCGCCAGTTGAGCTCGGCATCGACGTAATCGGGGTACCACCCGGCTCACCCATCGAGTTCGACCTCAGGTTGGAATCGGTGGTGGAAGGGGTGCTGGTCACCGGAACCGCCAAGGTTCAGCTGCAGGGAAACTGCGGACGGTGCCTGGAGCCGATCACCTCCTCGGAGGTGGTCGATCTGCAGGAACTGTTCTGTTACCCGGGCAAGGAACTCGACGATGAAGAGGCCAGCCGCATCGAGAACGATCTGATCGATCTCGAACCCGTCCTGCGGGACGCAGTGGTGCTCGATTTACCGTTCACGCCGTTGTGCCGTCCGGATTGCGCCGGGTTGTGCCCCCTCTGTGGGGCGAACCTGAACAAGCAGCCCGACCACGGCCACAACGAGGCCGTCGATCCTCGATGGGCTTCGTTGACGGAGTGGGCGGACCCTGAGTCTGATTCAAAGAACAAGGAGTAAAGCCGTGGCCGTCCCGAAGCGGAGAATGTCCCGTGCCAACACCCGGGCCCGCCGGTCGATGTGGAAGACCACCGCGCCGACGCTGGTGACCTGCGCTAACGCCGCCTGCGGCGCTGCGCACCTGCCGCACACCGCTTGCCCGGAGTGCGGGCAGTACGGCCCCCGGGCCGCCCGCCGCCAGGTGCTCGACTCCTGACCGGCATGCCGGCCGCGTCCGGCGCCGGCGCCGCCCCCGGGCGCGCGCTGCAGCTGATCGAACAGCTGGGGATCGATTTGGATCCCCAGCTCTTTCAGCTTGCGATGACCCACCGCTCCTATGCCTACGAGCATGGGGGCCTGCCGCACAACGAGCGGCTCGAGTTCCTCGGCGACGCCGTCCTCGGGGTGGTCGTCACCGAGCATCTCTACCGCAGCTACCCCGACCTGCCTGAAGGTCGGCTGGCCAAGCTGCGCGCCGCCGTGGTGAACGCACACAGCCTGGCCGATGTCGCGCGCGACCTCGACCTGGGCAGCACGATTCTGCTCGGACGTGGTGAGCAGACCACTGGTGGCGCCGACAAGTCCTCGATTCTGGCCGACTCGTTGGAGGCCTTCCTCGGGGCAGTGCTGATGAGTGCCGGTCGCGACGCCGCCGACCGGCTGATCCGTCACCTGTTCGACCCGCTGGTCGCCGAGGCGGCCGCCCTGGGCGCCGGCCTGGACTGGAAGACCAGCCTGCAGGAACTGGTCGCCGAGCGGGATCTCGGTGTGGTCAGTTACCGGATCACCGAATCCGGCCCCGATCATGACAAGCGTTTCGAGGCGGCGGCGGTGGTCGCCGGCACCACCTACGCGCCCGGTCAGGGAACCTCGAAGAAGCAGGCCGAACAAGGTGCTGCCCAGCATGCGTTCAACGCATTGGTCTCACCGGACCTCTGATGCCTGAGCTGCCGGAGGTCGAGACCGTCCGGCTCGGCCTGGTCGGCGCCATCGTCGATCGCACCATCGCCCAGGTGTCCGTCCTCCACCCTCGCCCGGTGCGTCGCCATGCCGGCGGCGCAGACGACTTCGCGTCCACCCTGGTGGGGCGGCGGTTCACCACCCCACGGCGGCGCGGAAAGTACCTGTGGCTACCGTTCGCCGATAGGGACGCGCTGATGGCCCATCTGGGCATGAGCGGGCAGTTCCGACTGGATGCGCCCGACCAACCGCTGCCGCCGCAATGTCGAGTGGTGATCGCCTTCACCGACCACGGCGCCGAACTCCGCTTCGCTGACCAGCGCATGTTCGGCGGCTTGTGGCTCAGCCCCGGCGGCGCCGAGCTGCCGCCGGAGATCGCGCACATCGCCGGTGACCTGCTCGATCCCGACCTGGACTGGGAGCGCGTCGTCACCGACGTCCGTCGCCGGGCCTCGGGGATCAAGCGAGTGCTGCTGAATCAGTCGGTGGTCTCGGGGATCGGCAACATCTACGCCGATGAGGCGCTGTGGCGGGCCCGGCTGCACTACGACGCCCCCGCCAACCGGCTCAGCCGCGCAACCACCCTCGGCCTCCTGGAGCACGCCCGGGACGTGATGACCGAAGCGCTGGCCGTGGGCGGGACCTCCTTCGACAGCCTGTATGTGAATGTGAACGGCTCCTCGGGCTACTTCTCTCGCACCCTGGATGCCTATGGGCGCGAGGACCTGCCGTGTGCGCGCTGCGGTCGACCGATCGTGCGCGAAGCCTTCATGAATCGCTCGTCCTACCGCTGTCCGTCCTGCCAACGGCGCCCGCGCGGCCTGAGCTGAGTCGCCCGCCCGACTCGCCGAGGCTGCGCGCCTCGATCCAGGTCCGACAGGGGTGCCGAAGGCGTATATCCTTCGCAGTTGTGAGCCCCGCGGATTTGTACCAGCGTTATGGCCACGTTCTGCGGCAGTTCATCAAGTTCGGACTGGTGGGTGGCGCCGGAGTCGTGGTCAACATGGCTGTGGCAGTGGTGATGAACAAGGCCCACGGCGGCACCCGATTCGCCCAGGACGTCCTGTTCGCCATCCCGGCGACCCCGTACAACTTCCGGTTCACCTCGCTGGTGTGGATCGTCGCCTTCCTGGTGGCCAACCTCTTCAACTTCCAGTTGAACCGCAGCTGGACCTTCCGCGGAACCGCCAAGGCTCCGTGGTTCCATGAGTTCTGGCCGTTCCTCCTCGTCGGCAGCGTGGCCGCTGCGGTGGGCCTGTTCATCAAGATCGGCTTCACCAACCCCCACTCGTTCCTCTACTTGCCCGATCCGTGGTTCCACGAGAACGCGGGCCTGCAGTCGCGGGAGTACTGGGCGCAACTGTTGACCATCGTGATCACGATGCCGATCAACTTCTTGGTCAACAAGCTGTGGACCTTCCGTCACGTGCGCCGCCGTCATGCCGAGCGCACCGAGGCGAAGGCGGCCGACTGAGATGTATCTGAAGAGCCTCACTCTGCGTGGCTTCAAGTCCTTCGCGTCCAGCACCACGATGGTGTTCGAACCGGGCATCACCTGTGTGGTCGGGCCCAACGGTTCGGGCAAGTCCAATGTGGTCGACGCGCTGGCTTGGGTGATGGGCGAGCAGGGAGCCAAGACTCTGCGCGGCGGCAAGATGGAGGATGTCATCTTCGCCGGCACGTCCGGACGTGCGCCGCTGGGTCGCGCCGAAGTGGGGCTGACCATCGACAACTCCGACGGTG
>CAZLJN010000134.1:0-6783 GCA_964559815.1 uncultured Propionibacteriaceae bacterium | reverse complement strand
CCCGACCACCACCGTCGCGGCAGGGCCGATTGATGCCGGCACTCTCACCTCGGCAGCCACCGGCCTCGATCATCCCTGGCTGATCTCCTACCCGCCCGGCGCCAAGCCCGGCGACCACCTTCCGGTCGCGATCATGCTGCACGGCTACGGCGACACCATCTCCGGCATGGAACTGCACCACTACCCCGAGGCACTGGCCCAGACCGTCGCCGCCGGAGGCACCCCGTTCGCGGTGGCGGCCATCAACGGCGGCAACCTGTTCTGGCAGAAGAGCGGCGACGCCGACGCCGGCGCGATGGTGGCCGCCGAGTTCGTCCCGCTGCTGAAGAAGCTCGGGCTGAACACCAAGAGGCTGGCCTTGACGGGCTGGTCGATGGGCGGCTGGGGCTCGCTGCGGCTGGCCTGTGACCAGCTGCACGGCAAGCTGCGCGCGGTGGCCGCGGTGAGCACGCCGTGTTACGCCACCTTCGGCGAACTGCCCAGCGGGAACTGGATGACCCCGCAGGACTTCGCAACGAACAACTTCTTCACCCGGCCTGAGCGACTCACCGATCTGCCGATCTATTTGGCCTGTGGCCAGTCCGACGGCTTCCGCCCCGGCAATGTCGCCTTCGCCGACATCCTGGCCAACACCCCCGGCGTGCAGACGCCGGTGCTCAACATCGGCCCCGGTGGGCACAGCCACGAGTACTGGCAGTCGGTGGCACCCTCGCAGTTCCGGTTCCTCAGCCAGCACCTGTGACAGCCGCGCCCGGCACCCCATAATGGCCGCGTGACCGATCTGACTGAGTCCGCGGCGCGACGCTTCGACCGAATGATGGCTGCACTGGAGCGACGCTTCTTTCCTGATGCCCGCGAGTGGGTGGTGCACCGCGCGACCGGGGACACCGTCGAGATCGCCATCGGCACCGGGCTGAATCTGCCCTACTACCACCCGGACGTCCGGCTCACCGGGGTCGATCTGAGCCCCGCCATGCTGGCCGTGGCTGTCGAACGCGCCGCGCAGCAAGGTCGGACGTTGCTGGCGGCAGTCGGCGACGCAGCCCGGCTGCCCTTCGCCGACGCCAGCTTCGATTCGCTGGTGTGCACCTTCGCCCTGTGTGAGGTGCCGGACGTCGGCGCCACCCTCGACGAGTTCGTCCGGGTGCTGCGTCCGGGCGGACGACTGTTGCTGGCCGATCATGTCGTCGCCACCACCGCCGTGACCCGCCTCGGGCAGCGCCTGCTGGAAGCGATCACGATTCCGGTCAGCGGGGAGCACTTCACCCGCCGTCCGGCCGCGCAACTGCCGTCCCAACTGGCACTGATCGACTCCCGCCGACGCACCTCCGGGGCCGTGGAGTACGTAGAGGCACGCAAGCAGCCCGCGGGTGTCAGCCAGGACCAGTAACGTCACTGACAGCATCGAAGGAGGCCGCGCATGACCACCCTGATCAACCGTCCGCATGCGGCGCTGCTGGTGATCGACTTCCAGAACGGCGTTGTGGCCGACGTGTTCGAGCGCGAGCGGGTCACCGCCGCCATCAATCAGCTCCTCGACGGGGCCCGCGCGTCCGGCACGCCGGTGATCTGGGTGCAAGACGTCGCCGAGGGCCGCGATGAGGGCAGCGAGGCCTGGCAGATCATCCCCGAGCTGCACCCGCTGCCGGACGAGCCCCGGGTGCAGAAGCGCTACGGCGACGCCTTCGAGGCCACCGATCTCGAAGAACGCCTCGCCGCCGCCGGAGTCGGCAAGCTCTTCATCAGCGGCGCCCAGACCGACGCCTGCATCCGCTCCACGCTGCACGGCGCGGTCACCCGCGGCTACGACACCATCCTGGTGGGCGACGCCCACACCACCGAAGACCTCAGCGAATGGGGCAATCCGAGCCCGGCCGCGGTGGTCGCTCACACCAATCTCTACTGGCAGTACCACTCCGTCCCCGACCGCGAGGTGGGCACGGTGCCGGCCGCAGAGGTGACGTTCTAGGCCGCCGCCGCAGCGATCAGGTCCACCAGATGGTGCGCGAGCGCGGGTTCCCCGAGGACTCGAACACGTCGCCGGCCTCCTTCAGGACGGCCAGCAGCTCGTCGGCGGTGAAGTCGTAGCCGTCGGCGGTCGCCGCGCCCACGAAGTCGTCCATTGCCTCGATCAGGTTGTACTTGGTGCGAAATACCTTGTCCTCGCCGCCCGCGATCAAGAATCGCTCCACTTCGGCCCGTGTCATGACTGCCTCCCATCGTCATCGCGCTCTCAGCGCTGGGGCGAGCCTAGGAACCGGCTGCGGCCGGAATCCGGTGATCCCAGGCCCGACATCAAGAAGAAACAAAGCCCGTGGCCTGGCTTCGCCGCACCCCACCGGCGCTCCATTCCAGGACATGTCCTAGGCTGGAAGCAGGCAAGGAGGATGTCATGCAGCACGCTCGCCCCATGATCGCGGTCGCCGCGATCGCCCTGCTGGTGGTCGGCTGCTCTGCGCAAGGAAACAACGTGGACCCGACGCCATCACCATCACGCCCGCCGTTCCAGACGATGCCGCCGCTGAATCCGTCCGGCAGCCCGCTGACCCCGTCACCTGCGCAGCTCAGCGCCATCACCGCCGATCTCGCCGGACGCGGGGTCACCGATTCCTTCACCGTGGTGAAGGCGGTCTCGATCACCTGGCGCGATGGCTCGCTGGGCTGCCCGGAGCCCGGGAAGATGTACACCCAAGCCCTGGTACCCGGAGCGCAGATCGTGGTCGCGGTGGGCAGCACCGAGTACGACTACCGCTTCGGAAGCGGCGACGCCCCGCAGCTGTGCCAGCGCGCCAAGTGAGGGCCCTGCTCAGCGAACGCTGAGCAGGAGCGCCTCGTTGGCTCCGGACTTGTTGTCGATCGCCACCACCATCACGCCCTTGGGCTTCTGTGCAGCGGCTGCGGCGAGGTCCATCGTGACCGGCACGCTGGCGGTCCCGTTGCGCGGAACCGTCACGTAGTCACCGTTGGAGATGGCCGGCTGCCACGGGTTGTAGCGGGCCCAGCCCTTCATCGCATCAGTGCCGGCGGACTCGATGGTGTAGCTCTCGACGGTGTAGCTGAACCCGCCACCGGCCTGGGTCACGCCGATATCAGAGGCGTTCACCGGGATCAGGATGGTGCTGGAGTCGGTGGGCGCACTCGCCATATAGCCGGTCGCGTAGATATCGCCCGTCGCCAGATCCTGCGCGAACGTCTCCGTCACGCCATTGAACTCCCCGGCCCGCAGGTAGCCCGAATCGAAGCTGAACACATCCCACTCCGGCGTGCCGTCGTTGTTGTTGTCGACCAGCACATCGAACTCGTCGGTGGCCGCGCTCGACCAACGGCTGTGGTTATTGACCGCGAACACCAACAGCCCGTCAGCGCCGTCAATGAAGGACTGGACGCCGGCCGCCCGCAGGTCGTAGCCCGAGCCACCTGAACCCGCCGGGACGTCGGCGCCATCGGTCAGCCCGAGGGTGTAGACGTCGGCGCTGGCGTCCAGCGCGCCGCCGTAGTTGCTCAGCTGCAGGGTGCCGTTCACCGTGACCGGCGCACCCACCTGGGCGGTGTTGGGCCGATTCATCTTGAGGCCGGCAGCCACCTTCGACTGGGCCCGCGGCACCAGCAGGTACGGCACCCGCAACGTCCCGGCGGTCGAGGTGACCACCACGTCGCCGGAAACCTGCCGGAAGGCGAACTGATCGGTGGAGCCCACCGAGGTTCCGATGGTGCGGGCGTCCACGATCAAGGCCACGCCGACCGTGGCCGACTTGCCGGCCGCGACCTTCACCTTGGTGGTGCTGAGCTTCACCGTCGCCGGACGCGACTGCGGACCGGCCTGAGTGCTCAGGCTGTAGGTGACCGCGGTGGGGCCGGTGTTGGTGATGGTGATCTTCTTGGTGCCCAGGAAGGCGATGTTCGGCTCGGCGAAGCCGAAGCTGAGCGTGCCCTCGCCGACCTTGCCCGCCTTGGTGCGGTACTGATCACCGGTGACGATCGTGGTGTTGGCCACCGCCTGCGCCGGATCGATCAGGCCTGCGCCCGCATCGGTCACCGTGTAGTCGACCACCTTCTCCGGGTCGGAGGTGTTCACCAAGGAGGCCGCGATCTGGCTGGACGTCCACGTCGGGTGCGCCTGCACTGCCAGGGCCGCAACCCCGGCCACATGCGGGGCAGCCATCGACGTACCCGACATCACGGTCGAATCGTTGCCGGTGCCGACAGCGACCGAAGAGATCGACACGCCAGGCGCCGACACCGACGGGCTGAGGCCCGAATCACCGTTCACCGGGCCACGCGAGGAGAAGTCGGCGACCTTCCGGAAGGTCGGGTTGTCGAGCGTCTTCGCCGCCATGGTGACCGACTCGCCGGCGAGCCCCTCCGCAGTGGCGCGGTCAGAGCCGGCGGCACCGAGGAAAGGAATGGTCAGGTTGAAGGCGGTGCCATCGTCGGGATTGCTGGTGACCTCACCCTCGAACGGAGGCAAGCCCGCGTCGCTGTTGATCATCAGCACTGCCGCGGCACCGGCCTGCTGGCCGTAGATCGCCTTGGCCACCCGTGCGCACGTGCCCCGATGAACAATCGCCAACTGATGGGCGCCCGGAGTGATGCCGGCGGCTTCGAACGCAGCCTTGGAGCATCCCAGGCCGTCACCGCCCACCAGGACGCCGGTCAGGCTGCCGATATCGGTGAGCGAAGCGGCGTTGGCGTTGATCACGTTCAGCGTGCCCCCGCCCCAGGTCAGCTGAGTGCCGGGGAAGGTGCTGGTGCTGTCGACTGCGGCCACCGACAGCACGCCCTGGCCGGACGCCGGGGCACCGGTGATGTACGGGCTGGCACCCTCGTTGCCGGAAGAGGCCACCACCACGATGCCGGCAGCGACCGCGTTGGACGCGGCCACCGCATCCGGATCGGTCGAGCGGCCGAAGGGGCCACCCAGCGACATGTTGATCACGTCCATGCCATTGGCCACGGCCCAGTCGATCGCCTGCGCGGTGACGTCAGTGGAGCCCTCGCAGCCGAAGACCCGCAGCGCGTAGAGATCGGCCTGCGGCGCCACGCCCGGGCCCACCTTGAAGGTCGCGTTGTTGACCGCGTCCTGGGTGTAGGGGCCGGTGTAGGTCTTGCCATCGGAACCCACGCCGCTACCGGCAGTCGTGCCGGCGACGTGGGAGCCGTGACCCTGGCAATCGAGCGGGTTGGCATCCGGCGCAGGCGTCGCCTTCGCCGCGGTCCCTGCGTCGTAGGCGTCGCCGACGAAGTCGTAGCCACCCTTGACCCGCGGCGCGTTCGGACCGAACAGCGCCGGGTCGGCCGGCTGAGCCGAGGCTGCCTTGGCCGTGGTGTACGCCTCGACCGTCCCGGTACCGCCGAAGTCGGCGTGGGTGTAGTCGATGCCGGTGTCGATGATCGCCACCTTCACCCCCGCACCGGTCTTACCACTGGCCGTCCAGGCCGCCGGAGCGCCGATGAAGGGCACCGAGGTGGTGTTGTCGAGGGTCTTCGGCGTCAGCTCCCGCACCCCGATCACGCCGGGCAGCTTCGCCAGCGAATCGGCTTTGGAGGCCTGGATCCGCACCCGAATGCCGTTGTAGGCCGACTGCAGCTGGGCGTCCACTTTGCCGCCCTTGGCCTTGATGTCGTCAGTGATCGCGTTCTGAGCCTTGCGCAGCGTGGACCGCACACTGTCGCGCTCCGCCTTCGACAGCCGGTGCCCGGCCTTGGCCTGAACGACGGCGACCGGGTCACCGCTGAGCTGGACCATCACGTTCACCTTGGCGTCGCGCTGCAGCGCACCGGGGGTGAACTTGGTGTCGATACGGCCCTTGCTCGGGGCTTTGGCGAAATCGTCGGTGCGATCAGCACCGGGGCCGGCAAGGGCGGGGGTGGGTGTCGCCAGGACGACACTGAGGGCTGCGAGGGGGACCAGCAGGGTCTTCAGCTTCACGGTTCGCGAACCTTTCTGCGCTGAGGGGGCGCAGGTTGTCTCAACTGACCAGGCCACGCTAGGGGTCACCCGTATGGGGGTCAAGGGTTCTCAAGTTACAAACCGGCTTCATCGACGCAAACCTCCAACTTTGACTCAATCGCGCCCGAAAACGCCCCATTCGGGACAGGCTGGAGGTATGGACGTCGAACTCACCTTCCTGGGCGGTGCCGGCACGGTGACCGGCTCGAAGTACCTGCTGCGTTCGGGCTCGACCCAGATCCTGGTCGACGCCGGGGTGTTCCAGGGCGAGAAGCAGTATCGGCTGCTCAACTGGGAGCCGTTCCCGGTGCCACCGAACGAACTGTCCACGGTGCTGATCACCCACGCACACACCGACCACGTCGGCTATCTGCCCGTGTTGGTGCGCGGCGGATTCACCGGCGAGGTGCTGCTCACCGAAGCCACCGCAGAACTGGCCGCCATCGTGCTGCGGGACGCCGCGTTCCTGGCCGAGCGGGACGCTGCCCACGCCGCGGAGGGCGGCTACTCCAAGCATCAGCCGCCGCTGCCGTTGTTCACCATCGAGGACGTGGAGAGGGCGCTACGGCTGTTCCGGATCGTCGATTTCGACACCGACTACGAACTGGCGGACGGCTGGAGTGCCCGCTGGACCCGCGCCGGGCACATCCTCGGCTCGGCCAGCATCCGGGTACAGACCCCGTCCGCCTCCGTGCTGTTCTCCGGCGACCTGGGACGCACCACGCACCCCGTCCTGCGCGCCCGGGAAACCCCGCCCGGCGCCGATGTGGTGCTGCTGGAGTCCACCTACGGCGACCGCGAGCACTTCGAACCCGACGGCGCAGCCCACGAAC
>CAZLJN010000133.1:471-6873 GCA_964559815.1 uncultured Propionibacteriaceae bacterium | reverse complement strand
CTCAGCGGCCGCGACCGCCTTCTCCAGGCCGCGTCCGTCGATGAGCGAGGTCTGGTCGATCCCGGTGCCGTGCGCACCGGCGGTGAAGACCACCACGTCGTGCCCAGCCATCCGGTGGGCGAGCTTGGCGACGTCGTCACCGACCAGATCGCCGATCAGGGCGGTAGCACCGGTGGCGGCCACGGCCTCGAACTGCAGGAGATTGCGGTGCATGCCGGTCACCGCCGCTCCCCCATCGACCAACAGGCGACAGAGCCGACTTCCGACTCCACCGGCCGCGCCGATCACGAACACCTTCATTTGTCCTGCCTCTCACTGGACGGCCCGCTGTCGCGGGTTGTCGAACGTTGTAACCCCCCAATGAGACGGTGATGGCGGGGGCGGCTTCACCCGTCCCCGCCATCACCGCGTCGTGCTACGAGATCGAATCGATGATTCGCGAGTAGACCTCCGGCGACTTCTTGCGAACCCGCAGGGCCTGCACCACACCGATCACGACGGCCACCGGAACGGTCGCCAGCAGCGGCAGCGCCAGTTCCCAGCCTCCGCCGACCAGGTCGGGGAAGTAGGCCACGATGACGCCGGCCACGGTGACCAGGCCGAGCGCCGAGACCGACGGGGCGATCCGGGTCGACCAGGCGGTGCCGGGAATGTTGATCTTGGCGAAGTGCACCACCACTGCCACCGACGTGAGCGCCATCAGCGCCACGATCGCGATGGTCGAGATTCCGGAGAACCAAGTGAAGACCTGCATCACCGGGTCGAGACCGAGCACAGTGAACAGCAAGGTGACGGTCACGGCGGTCGCGGTCTGGACCAGCGAGGAGAAGGCCGGCGAGCCGTGGGAGCCGTGCACCGTACCGAGGCGGTGCGGCAGCAGACCGACGTTACCCATGGCGTGCTGGTAGCGGGTCAGGACGTTGTGGAAGGACAGCACGCAGGCGAACAGGCTGGTCAGCAGCAGGCCCTGCATCACCGAGGCACCGACAACACCGAGGTATTTGTTGGCGGTGGCCATCAGCATGCCGCCCGGATCCTGGCCGGCGACCTCGAGAACCTTGCTCGGACCCCACGCCATCACCAGCGCCCAGGAGGCGAAGCTGTAGAGCAGGCCGATCACAATGACGGCGGCGTAAGTCGCCCGCGGGATCGTCTTGTCGGGGTCCTTGGCCTCGTCACGGAAGATCGCGGTGGACTCGAAACCGATGAAGCCGGCGAACGCCATCATCAGGCCGATGCCCGGGGAGCCGGACGCCCACGCCGGGATGGTGAAGGGAGTCAGCGAGAGGCCTTCGGCGCCGCCGCTCACCATCACCGCACCGGACAGCGCCAGGGTGACACCCACTTCGGCGATCAGGAAGATCGCCAGCACCTTGGCGCTGAGCTGAACGTCGCGGTACCCGAGGAAGCCGACGATGCCGATCACCGCCAGGGTGTAGATCCACCAGGGCACGTCCGGTGCGCCCAGGGTGGTGAAGGTGAGGTTCAGCGAGAACCCGAGGTAGCCGTACACGGCCACCTGGACGGCGGTGTAGGTGAGCAACGCCAGCCACGCCCCGCCGACGCCGGCCGGACGGCCCAAGCCGTAGCCGATGTAGGTGAAGAAGGCGCCGGGCTTGGGAACCGCCCGAGACATGGTGGACAAACCCACCGAGAACAGCAGCAGGATCACTGCCGAGATAGCGAAGTTGAGCGGGTAGCCCGCGCCATCACCGATCAGGATGCCGAGCGGCGCGCCGCCCCCAATGACGGTCAGCGGCGCAGCAGCCGCCACCACCATGAACACGATTTCGCCCACCCCGAGCGAGCCCTTGAGCTTGCGGGTCTCGGTCGAGGTCGGAGCCAGATATACCTCAGTAGCCATGGATCAATGGTTGCGAGCTTTCGTTGCACCTGGGTCTCCGAAGTGTTACAGAATTGCGTCACAGCCCCACCCGGATGCAATTTAATATTCGCGTTACATTGCCACTTCGCACCCCTGATCAGGGCAGCCCGGACCGTCCGGAAGGCAGCGCGGACAGCCTCAGCGACTAGGGTCGACAGCTTGGACGCCCACCCGGCGGATGCGAACCGTGTTCTCACCGAGAGGCGCGCCGAGGGTGGTGACGCCAAATCACCCCGAGGCCTCCATGGAGAATCTCGGGGAAATTCAGCTCGACAATTTACGGATATCGCTCCACAAATGCCGGTTCTTTACCTCCGGCTTAGCCCAGGCGGGCCACCACGGCCGGCACGATCGTCTTCAGATCACCGACCACACTCAGGTCGGCCAGACGATGGATCGGCGCCTCCGGGTCGGAGTTGATCGCCAGGATCTGCCGCGCCGTGCGCATGCCGGCGATGTGCTGGATGGCACCGGAGATCCCCAGGGCGACGTACAGCTCCGGCGAGACAGTCTTGCCGGTCTGGCCAACCTGCAGCGGCTGCGGCGCGAAGCCGGCATCGACCGCCGCACGGGAGGCACCCACCGCTCCGCCCAGAGCATCGGCCAAGGCCTCCACCGGGGCGAAGTCGCCATCGGTGCCGCGGCCACCGGAGACCACCACGCCCGCCTCGACCAACTTGGGACGGCTGCTGGTCGCGGCCGCCTCGATCGAGACCACCGCGGCGACCGGTGCGGTCGCGGTGTAGTCGAAGTGCGCGTGGCGCACGGTCGGCTCGCTCTGTGCCGGCACCGGCGTGACGGAGTTCGCCTTCATGCTCAACACGGCGATCGGCGTGGACACGGTGGCGGTGACGGTGTACTTGCCGGCCCACACCACCTTGTCGACAGCCAGCGCACCATCGACCCGGCGGGCCGCGACAGCATCGGTGACCAAGCCGGCGCCGAGCTTGGCGGCCACCAATGCGGCCACCTCATTGCCTTCCAACCCCGAGGCCACCAGGACGATGCCCGCGTTGGTCTCGGCGGCGCGATCCACCAGCAGTGCCGCCTTGGCGACCACCAGCGTGTCGGCCAGCTGCGGGCAGGAGACCAGGTGCACCTCGGCGGGGCCGTACTGCGCGATCTCGGCCACCAGTGCGTCACTGGCCTCACCGGCCACCACGGCGGCCACCGAGCCGAGCCCGGCGGCGATAGTGAGCAGCTCCGCCGAGGCGGCGTCCAGTGCTCCATTGGTCGCGCTGACGGCGACGATGACGTTGCTCATCACTTCCCCCTCACTTGGTGGCCGCAGCCAGGAACTCGACGATGTCGTCCACGCTGCTGCCGTCGACGTCGACGATCACTCGCCCCGCAGCGCGCTCGGGATTGCGGACCACCGCAGTCACCTGCACCCGCGCAGCCGCCGCACCGACCACGTCGGCGGACACACCGACCTCGGCCAGGCCGAGAGTGGTGACGCTCTTCTTCTTGGCTGCCAACACGTCCTTGAACGACGGGTACCGCGGTTCGCCGGACTGGTCGGTGACGCTCACCACCGCCGGCAGTGCGGCGGTGACCACTCGGGTACCGACCTCGTCGGTACGGACGATCCGGGCTTGGCCGGCCTCGACGCTGACCTCGGCGGCGTTGCTCAGCAACGGCCACCCCAGCGCGTCGGCCAGCAGCGCGGGCAACGCGCCGATGCCGGCGTCGGTGGAGCTCATCCCGCACATCACCAGGCCGACCCCGGCGAGGTGATTCGCGGCCGCGATCAACACTGCGGCGGTGCCGAAGACATCGCTGCCGGCGATCGCCTCATCGCTGACCAGCACCGCCTCGTCCGCGCCCATCTGCAGCGCTTTGCGCAAGGCGACCTCGGCCTCGGCCGGGCCGACGCTGAGCACGGTGACGGTGGCGCCGTCGATGCTCGCCTTCAGCCGCAGCGCCTGCTCGACGGCGTACTCGTCCAGCTCGGACAGCTTGCTGGACGGGCCGGTGCGGCCCAGCCTCAGATCGGAGTCGAACCCGACCTCATCGCCGGCGTCGGGCACGTACTTCACGCACGTGAGGATCTTCATCTCAGACCTCCGTCTTCGGTGGGTTCGGGTTGTCCAGACCGCGCTTGACGCCGGCCAGTACCAGGTGGGCCACATCGGTGACCGCAGGGGCGGCATCGCGGCCGGCAGCCGCGTCGCCGAGCATGATCGAGCAGAACGGGCAGGCGGTGGCGACGGTGGCCGCGCCGGTGGCGACGGCTTCGTCCATGCGGGCGGCGTTGATCCGCGTACCCAGCGACTCCTCGGCCCACATCCGGCCACCGCCGGCGCCGCAGCACATGCTCTGCTTTGCGTGGTGCTCCATTTCGACGACCGGTGCGGCGCTCACGGCGGCCAGCAACTCGCGCGGAGCCTCGGTCTCATCGTTGTGCCGACCCAGGTAGCAGGGGTCGTGGTAGGTGATCGCGACCCGCTCGTCCTCCGGCGGTGCGACCGGGTTGAGCCGGCCCTCACGGATCAGTCGGTTGAGCACCTGGGTGTGATGTTCGACGGTGTAGGACGCACCCAGCTGGGCGTACTCGCGTCCGACGGTGTTGAGGCAGTGGGCGCAACTGGCCACTACCTTGGTCACCCCGAACTCGGCCATAGTCTCGATGTTCTGCACTGCCAGGCCCTGGTAGGTGGCCTCGTTGCCGGTGCGCCGGGCCGAGTCGCCGCAGCAGGTCTCCGCCTCGCCCAGCACTGCGAAACTCACTCCGGCAAGGTGCAACAGTTCAGCGAACGCACGGGTGGTCTTCTTTCCCTTCTCGTCGTAGGCGCCGGAGCAGCCCACCCACAGCACGTAGTCGACCTCAGCGGCGGACTCGACGTCGACCCCGAGGACGGGCACCTCGAACTCCAGACCCTTGGCCCAGTCGAAGCGCTGCCGCGGCGGCAGTCCCCACGGATTGCCCTTGGTGTCGAGGTTGCCGTACAGCGAGCCGAACTCCTCGGGGAAGTCGGACTTCACCATCACCTCGTGACGGCGCAGGTTGATCAGGTGATCGACATGCTCGATGTCGACCGGGCACTGATCGGTGCAGGCACCGCAGGTGGTGCAGGCCCACAGCGCGTCGGGGTTGATCACCGTCGGCACCAGGCCGTCGCCGGCTTCCGTGTGGCCCTGAACCCCGGATGACCGCAGCGCGGCGAACACATCCGCAGTGTGCGCCCCCCCGGCCGCCTGATCACGCAGAGCCAGGGTGACCAGCTTCGGTGACAGCGGCTTGCCGGTATTCCAGGCCGGGCACAGATCCTGGCAGCGACCGCATTCGGTGCAGGAAGCGAAGTCGAGCAGGCCCTTCCAGCCGAACTCGTCGATGCTGCCGATCCCGAAGGTGGCGTCTTCGTCGAGATCGTCGATGTCGCGGATGTCGAACGGCTTGCCGTCGACCACCATCGGGGTCGCCGCACCGAGGGCCGGACGTCCGTCCAACTCGCGGCGGGCGTAGACATTGATCACGCCCAGGAAGCGGTGCCACGCCACGCTCATCGTGGTGGCATAGCCGACCACCCCCAGCCAGACCATCGAGGTGATGATCTTCAGCGCGGCCGCAGTCGAGATGCCGGCATCCAGGGCGGCCGGGCTGAGATTCCAGAACAGCTGCCCGACCCAGAAGGTGAGCGGGTAGTGCACCCAGCTGCCGTCGGCGGCCGTCTCGGGGTAGCGGGCCAGCGCGGCCGAGCGCAGGGTATGCATGACCAGGACGCACACCAGGACGACGGCGATCACGGCCTCGACGAAATAGGCCTGCCAGCGGGTCGAGCCGAAGAACCGGCTGCGCCAGTCCCGGGCCGCCGCGGCATCGTCGGAGTCGCTGGGGTGGCGCAGGCGCACCACGAAAAGAGTGACGATGGCGAGCAGGCCGCCGGCGCTGAAGAACTCCAGCAGCCACTGCCACACCACCCAGCCGCCGACCAGCGGCAGCTCGGCATCCGGTACCAGCACCTGGACGTAGGCGATGGCCAAGGTGGGCACCAGCAGGACGAAGGAGACCATCACCACCCAGTGCGCGACCCTCACCAGCGGACGGGCGGTGAATCGGCGGTGGCTGAGGATCTCGGTGATCATCGCCCCCAGCCGCAGACCCACCGGGCCGAGCCGGCCCGGGCTGGGAGCGCCGGCGGCGATGCGGCGGTAGAGGGCGAGCGCGCCACGGACGAACAGCACGACGGCGGCCAGAGTGACCGCGATGGCGACCACGAACAGGAGCAGCTTCATGATGCGCTCACCTCCTCACGAGAAACGAAACGGTTCGAGTTACCCGGCGGGTCCACTGAGGGGATCGTGGACCCGCCGAGTCGGGTCAGCGAATGCCGACCGCACCCACATACGGATAGGGGCTCAGCAGCAGGTCACCCTCGGCGAAGCGGGTCAGTCGGAAGTCCGACGCCTTCACATTCGGGATGGTCGAGTCACCGTCCACGATCAGGTCGGCCATCAGCCGGCCCACTCCGGGAGAGATCTTGAAGCCGTGGCCCGACATGCCCGCGGCCACGAAC
>CAZLJN010000133.1:0-461 GCA_964559815.1 uncultured Propionibacteriaceae bacterium | reverse complement strand
GGCACCAGCCCCGCCTTCATTCCGAAACCCAGCAGGGCCAGGAGAAAGGCGGCGCCGCCCCAGAAGCTGGTCAGGTGGGTTTCGCGGAAACCGTCGAAGCCAAATCCATGGGAGAACGCCGCGACGACCCCGAAGGCCAAGATGATGGCGATGGCGCCAATCACGGCCATCAGCAGGTAAAGAAACGCCGCCCGCCGGTTGGCCGCGTGCTCGTGCTGAAAGGCCACCAGGAAGTAGCTGGATACCGACATCAGTTCCCAGGCAACGACGAAGAAAAAGGCGTCATTCGCCAGGAGCACGAGTTCCATGCCCGCCACGAACAGCCCGGAGATGTCGGTCACCGAGATGATCGGATTGTTGTCCGGCGTGGAGTCGACCACACCGGTGGTGGTGGTCGAAACGCCCGGATCCTCCACCCCGGGGAAGCGGTGAACCGCCTTCTCCGCGGTGATCTCGATGGC
>CAZLJN010000132.1:0-6883 GCA_964559815.1 uncultured Propionibacteriaceae bacterium | reverse complement strand
GACTGCGGCTGCCTCCACCCCCGCAACGACCTCGATTCCCGCCCGGCGGAGGTGTTCGGCGCCGCCGGCTGCCGGCGGGTGCGGGTCGTCGAGGCCGTACACGACTCGGCGCACCCCGGCGGCGATCAGCGCCTGGGTGCACGGCGGGGTCCGGCCGGTGTGATCGCACGGCTCCAAGGTGACCACCATGGTTGCGCCGTGGGCGCTCAGCCCGGCGGCTTTCAGCGCATCGAGAGCGGCGACCTCGGCGTGCGCGGTGCCCGCGCCACGGTGCCAGCCGTGGGCCAGCACCCGCCCGTCCGGGGCGAGGATCACCGCTCCGACTTGCGGGTTCTCTCCGCGTGGACCGCGCTGGGCCAGCGCAATGGCCCGCCTCATCGCCTGCCGTTCGGCAGCCGACAGCTCCTGAGTTGAATAGTCCTGCGTCCTGATCACCTCCCGGTGCCTGACGGCTCCGGGGCAGGGAAAAGCGGACGCGAAGGCGCGCACGCAACGGCACAGCGCCATGGCGGCGCCGGCCGCTTCGTCTCCTCCCATCCGGACTTTGACCGTCGGCCCTGGAGTTCCACCAGATCAACCGCTCTGCCGAGGCATCGCGGGTCGCGGGCTATTACCGCCGGTTCGGAATTTCACCGACCCCGGAAACGTGCTTGCCCGCCATTCTGCCTGAGAGAGCCAACACTGCGCCTGGCGGTGTCTCATCGCCGCCGACACTTCACCCACTCTCACAACAGCCGCACAGGGGGCACCCACACCTCGCTCAGCGGGGGCCGTTTGGCTGTGAACATGATGCTTTCCGAGTTGAAGTCCGACGCCGGCGCCGACCACGCCGCGTCCGTGCCCACCGACGTCGACGACCGACCTGACTGGCTGGCCCGCGGCAGCGTGGCCGCACTGCTGGCGGCGGTCGCCGTCCTGTATCTGTGGGGGTTGTCGGCCTCCGGCTACGCCAACTCGTTCTACTCGGCCGCAGCCCAGGCCGGCGCCGACAATTGGGTCGCCTGGTTCTTCGGCTCCTTGGACGGCGGCAACTCGATCACCGTCGACAAGCCGCCGGCCGCGATCTGGCTGATGGCCTTGTCGGTGCGCCTGTTCGGGCTGAGCTCCTGGAGCATCCTGGCGCCCGAAGCCCTGCTCGGCGTGGCCAGCGTCGGCGTGCTGTACGTCACCGTGCGCCGCAGCCTGCGTCATTGGGTGGGCCAGGGCACCCATCCGCTGACCGCCCGCGGCGCCCACTGGGCAGCGCTGGCCGGCGCGGCCACCTTCGCGCTCACCCCGGTGGCCACCTTGATGTTCCGCTTCAACAACCCCGACGCGCTGCTGGTGTTCACCATGGTGCTGGCCGGCTACTTCACCGTCCGGGCCACCGAGCACGCCGGACGGGGCTGGCTGGCGCTGGCCGGGGTGGCGATCGGCTTCGGCTTCCTGACCAAGATGCTGCAGGCCTTCCTGGTGCTGCCGGCGCTGGTGGTGGCCTATGCGATCGCCGCACCCGCGTCCTGGAAGCGCAAGCTGGTCGATCTGCTGGTCGCCTTCGCCACCATGGTGGCTTCCTTCGGCTGGTATCTCGCGGCGGTCGAACTCACCCCGGCCGGGCTGCGTCCCTACATCGGCGGCTCGCAGAACAACTCGATCCTCGAACTGATCCTGAGCTACAACGGCCTGGGCCGGATCACCGGCAACGAGACCGGCTCGGTCGGTGGCGGCGGTGGCAACGGCGGCAACTGGGGCACCACCGGCATCCTGCGGATGTTCGAGGGCGTCTCCGGTGGCATGGTCAGTTGGCTGATCCCGGCCGCGCTGGTGCTGGCCACGGCGGCGATCACGGTCGCCATCCTGCGGTGGCGGCGCGGCACCGATCGGGTCCAGAGCTCGTCGCAGGCCATGGTGGCAGCGGCCACGATCTGGCTGGGCTGGCTGCTGGTCACCGGGCTGGTGTTCAGCTTCATGGCCGGCATCTACCACGACTACTACACCGTGGCGCTGGCACCGGCCATCGGCGGCTCGGTGGCTATCGGCGCCGCCGCACTGTGGACCGAGCGTGGACGTCCCGCGGCCCGGATCACGCTGGGCATCACCAGCCTGGGCAGCGGAGTCTGGGCGCTGGTGCTGCTGTTGCAGGCCGGCGGCTGGTACGGCGTGCTGGGCTGGACGGTCTTCGTCGCGGCCACGGCCGCCGGCCTGGCGATGATCTGGCTCGACCAGCTGCCGACCCGCCTCGCGGCGGTCGTGGTGAGCCTGGCGTTGGCCGCCGGGTTGGCCGGCCCGCTGGCCTACTCGGTGAACACTGCGGCCACCGCTCACACCGGCTCGATCGTCACCGCCGGCCCGGTCAGTGGCACCTCCGGCGGCGGACGTCCGGGTGGCCAGGGCGGTCCTGGTCAGGGCCAAGGCGGGCCGGGGCAGAGCCAGCAGGGCGGCCAGACCGGCCAGCCACCGCAGGGTGGACCGGACGACGGCGCCGGCGCGGGCGGCATCGGCGGCCTGCTCAACGGCACCCAGGTCTCCACCTCGGTGTTGGCGCTGCTCACCACCAATGCGTCGGACTACACCTGGGTCGCGGCCACCACCGGTTCGCAGAATGCCGCCAGCTACCAGTTGGCCAGCGGCGATGCGGTGATGGCGATCGGCGGCTTCAACGGCTCCGATCCCTCCCCGACCCTGGCGCAGTTCCAGGCTTACGTTGCCGAAGGCAGGATCCACTACTACATCGGTGGATCGGTCGGTCAGTCCAACGGGGGGTCGAACACCGCCTCGCAGATCGCCGAATGGGTGGCCGCCACCTACACCGCCCAGAGCGTCGACGGGGTCACCATCTATGACCTCACCGCGGCGAAGTGAGGCCGGCGATGAGTGCTTTGATGCCTGCCCCGGCGGCCACGCCGCAGGCCCTGCACACCGCGGTGGTCGACGTGATCATTCCGGTCTACAACGAGGAGCTCGACCTGTCGGCTTCGGTGCTGCGGCTCGACCGTTTCCTGGCCGAGACGTTCCCCTACGACTATCGGGTGATCATCGCCGACAATGCCTCCACTGATTCGACCTTCGAGATCGCTCGGCGGCTGGCTGACCGGCATGCGCACGTCCGGGCCGTCCACCTGGAGGCGAAGGGACGAGGACGGGCGCTGCGTCAGGTCTGGCTGGAATCGGACGCCGACGTGGTCGCCTACATGGACGTGGACCTGTCCACCGATTTGAAGGCGCTGCTGCCCCTGGTCGCTCCCCTGGTCAGCGGGCATTCCGACCTGGCGATCGGCACCCGGCTCAGCCGCGGCTCGCGGGTGGTGCGGGGCCCCAAGCGGGAGTTCATCTCGCGCAGCTACAACCTGATCCTGAAGGCTCTCCTGGGAGCGTCCTTCTCCGATGCCCAGTGCGGCTTCAAGGCGATGCGCCGCGAGGTCGCCGATCGGCTGCTGCCGCTGGTGGAGGACAACAACTGGTTCTTCGACACCGAGTTGCTGGTGTTGGCCGAGCGGGCCGGGCTGCGCATCCACGAGGTGCCGGTCGATTGGACCGACGATCCGGGCTCGACGGTCGACATCGTGGCCACCGCGGTCGAAGACCTGAAGGGCGTCGCGCGACTGCTGCGCGGCTTCACCACCGGACGGATTCCGGTGGCGCGGCTGCGGGCCGAACTCTCCCGCGATCAGGTGCCGTCCACCGTCCCCGGCGTGCCGGCCGGAATGCTGGCCCAGCTACTGCGCTTCGCGGCGGTGGGGGTGGCCAGCACGGCGGCCTACTTCGTGCTCTACCTGCTGCTGCGTCCCTTCGGCGCACAGGCGGCGAATCTGGCCGCGTTGTTGATCACCGCGGTGGCCAACACCGCAGCCAACCGTCGATTCACCTTCGGCATCTCAGGGACCAGCGGAGCACTGAAACATCATCTCGGCGGTCTGGCCGCGTTCGGCCTCGCGCTCGGGCTGACGTCCGGCTCGCTGTGGCTGCTGGCGACCTATGCCCCCACAGCAGGACGGTGGCTGGAGTTGACCGTCCTGGTGGTGGCGAACGCGGCGGCGACGTTGTTGCGGTTCTTGTCGCTGCGGCTGCTGATGAACCGCCGGTAGTCGTCCGGCTCGGCGGCATTCGATGGGGAGAGTTCCTGGCACTCCCCATCGAATCGCGCCACCTCGCCGTGGGTCGGCGGCGCGGGCAGCGGATCGTCGAAGGACTCCAGAAGGGCGAGTTCATCGGCGAGCCGGGCCCGGTCGCGGTCGCGGCGCACGTCCAGCCCCGGACGCCAGGTGCGCCGATGCGCCGGCTGCAAAGCCAGCGCCAGCACGGTGACCATCGCGATCAGAACGAGTACCTCAACCATGGCAGTAATCCTTCTGCCGTAATCTACTTGCCACCAGTGGCTGAAAAGTCACTCTTAATAGGAATCCCGCCACTACACTGGCGCCATGGCACTGCAACGCATCAGCCTGATCCTGATCGAACCGGTCGCGGTCTTCGAGTTCGGCGTCCCGGTCGAGGTGTTCGGCATCGACCGCACCCGCGAGGGCCTCCCCCGCTTCGACCTGCGCATCTGCGCCCTGCACCCGAACACCCCGCTGGCGACCGAGACCACGACCGGGATGGCCCTCACCGCCCCCTACGGGCTCGACCAGGTGCCCGGCAGCGATCTGGTGGTGGTGGCCGCCACCGCGATCACCCGCGACCGCAGCTACCCGCCCGAGATCCTGGACGCGATCCGACGGGCCTACGCCAGCGGCAGCACCATCATGAGCATGTGCTCGGGCGCCTTCGTCCTGGCCGCCGCCGGGCTGCTGGACGGACGCGAGTGCACCACCCACTGGATGTACACCGAGCTTCTACAACGCGAGTACCCCGAAACCCGGGTCAACCCGGGCGTGCTCTACGTCGACAGCGGCCAGATCATCACCAGCGCCGGCACCGCCGCCGGGATCGATGCCAGCCTGCATCTGGTGCGCCGCGAGCTCGGTGCCGCCGCAGCCACCAAGATCGCCCGGCGAATGGTGGTACCGCCGCAGCGCGACGGCGGCCAACAGCAGTACGTGCCCAGCCCCGTCCCCGAATGCTCTTCTGACGGCTTCGCCGACCTGCTCGACTGGGCCAAAGAACGCCTCGACCAGCCCCACACGGTGGCCACACTGGCCGCACAGTCCCACCAGAGCGAGCGGACGTTCGCTCGCCGCTTCGCCGCCGAGACCGGCACCACACCGCACAAATGGCTCACCCAGCAGCGGGTACTGGCCGCCCGCGAGCTCCTGGAGACCACCGACGAGCCGGTCGAGCGGATCGCCGGCCTGGTCGGCTTCAACTCCGCGGTCGTGCTGCGCGACCACTTCCGTCGGATCACCGGGGTGGCACCGCAGGCCTACCGCCAGCAGTTCTCCCTTCGCCCTCGCAACACACCCGCTAAGGTCGAGCAATGAGCATCACTCCTGCCGAACTGGCCCATTACGTCGACCACACCCTGCTGTCGCCCACCGCCACCGACGCCGATGTCGCCGCGCTGGCCGCGGAGGCCGTCGCCCTGGGCACCTACTCCATCTGCGTCTCCCCGGCGATGCTGCCGGTGACCGCCGCGCTCGGCGGCGTCAAGGTGGCCACGGTCTGCGGCTTCCCGTCGGGAAAGCACACCGCCACGATGAAGGCGGCCGAGGCCGCCGAGTCGGTGACCCGGGGCGCCGACGAGGTCGACATGGTCATCGATCTGGGCCTGGTCAAGGCCGGACGCCTGGCCGACACCCAGGCCGAAATCGCCGCGGTGCGCGCATCCGTGCCGGCTGGCAAGGTACTGAAGGTGATCATCGAGTCCGCCGCCTTGACCGATGACGAGATCGTGGCCTGCTGCCAGGCGGCCGAGGCCGCCGGCGCCGACTTCGTGAAGACCTCCACCGGCTACCACCCTGCCGGCGGGGCCTCGGTACACGCGGTCGAACTGATGGCCGCCACGGTCGGCGGGCGTCTCGGCGTCAAGGCGTCCGGAGGCATTCGCGATTGGGCCACCGCCACCGCGATGATCGCCGCCGGCGCCACCCGCTTGGGGCTGTCGGGCACCGCTGCGGTCTTGGCCGGCGGCACGTCGTCGGGCTACTGAGGTCGCCGACGCTGGTTGAGCAGGCCGCGCAGCGGCCGTGTCAAAACCTGAAGGACGCTTCGACGGGTCAGCCGAGCTGGTGGCTCGCCAGCCACCCGTGAGCCACCTCCGCCGCAGCTGCACCTTGCGCGACCTGGCTGGCCAGGGCGACCACCTGATCGGTGGTCAGCGCCTGCACCACCGCGTTCAGCGCCAGCACCTGCTGCGGGGAGGCGTCGGCGTAGGCGGAGTTCACCAGGAGGACGAGCTGGTCGGAGACACACATCTGATCGGGGTCGATCAACTCCACCAGGCTCGCGCCACCTAGATATTCGCTGCGCCGAAAGGCGCCGATCGCCGCCGCACCGGAGGTCACCATCGCCGCCCGAGCGACCGGGTCGTCGTAGGCCATCGCGTGGAAGTTGGTGCGGTAGATCGCATTCAAGGCCCCCAGGCCGTCGCTGCGTTCGATGGCCATGGTCGGCACGGCGGCGCCCTTGCCCTGCGACCACTCCGCCAGATCTTCCAGCGATTTCTGTCCGGAGCCGGCCGAGGCCATCCACACCAGACCGCCCTCCACCAGCCCGGGCGCGAGCACACTCACTTTCGGCTCCAGCAGTCCAGCCAGCTCGGTCAGGACGTCCTGAGGCAGTTCCTCATCGTCGCTGAGCTCGGCCCAGGTGGTGCTCGCCCACACCGGGGCCGCGACGAGAGTGCCCGCCTGCAGGGCCGAGATCAGTCCGGTAGGCGACGGCTGGGCGCTGGCCGCGGTGCCAAGCTTGGCCGCAGCCCCCACCAGGAGAGCCCCCAGCAGAGTTCCGGTCGCGGTCGCCTCCACGC
>CAZLJN010000131.1:0-7054 GCA_964559815.1 uncultured Propionibacteriaceae bacterium | reverse complement strand
TAGCCGATGGTCTCGGCCACGTCGATCGGGTTGCCGCCTTGGCCCAGGGAGTTGGTGCGGCGGAACACCTCGCGCTGCACGAACGGGATCTTGGCGGTCATCTCGGTCTCGATGAAACCAGGTGCGACCGCGTTCACGGTGATGCCGCGCCCAGCCAAATCTGGTGCCAACGCTCGCACCAGGCCCACCACTCCGGCTTTGGAGGCGGCGTAGTTGGCTTGGCCGCGGTTGCCGGCGATGCCGGAGGTGGACGCGATCGACACCAGCCGCCCGTCATCGGTCAGGCCGCCGGGACGTCCGTCGAGCAGGGCGGCGTTCATCCGTAGCTGGGCGGCCAGGTTGACCTCGATCACCGAGGCCCAGCGGGCCGCGTCAGTGTTGACCAGCAGCTTGTCGCGAGTGATACCGGCGTTGTGCACCATGCCGTGGATCCGGGCCTGCTCGCCGTAGCGGGACGCGACGTGGGCGGCGATCCGGTCACCGGCGTCGGTGGCGGTGATGTCGAGTTGCAGCGCGGTGCCGCCCAGCTGATTGGTCAGCGCCGCCAGCGATTCGCCACCGGCTGGGACGTCCACGCAGACCACCCGGGCGCCGTCTCGTGCGGCCACGGTGGCGATCTGGGCGCCGATGCCGCGGGCGGCCCCGGTGACGACCACGATCCGATCGGCCAGCGGACGTTCGCTGATCGGCGGCACCCCGTTGGACGACCGCACCGTCCAGGATTGGCCGTCGACGAAGGCCGAGCGGCCCTGCAGCAGGAACGACAGCGTGCTGGCCAGGTCGCTCGGTTTGGCGTCGGCCGAGATGTAGACCAGGTTGGTGGTGGAGCCGCGGCGCAGCTCTTTGCCGACGGTGCGGTTGATCCCGTCCAACGCTTGGCGGACGGCGTGGGCTTCGATCCCGCTGACCTGATCGTCGGCCAGGATGATGATTCGTCCGGACGCTTCCAGCCCTTTCACTGCCGGACGCAGTACCGCCCGCAGTCGCTCCAACTCGCTCAGCTGCTGCAGCCCGCGGGCATCGACCACCAGCGCGCCGAGCCGCTCGGGGTAGGTGGGCAGTTCGTCGCCGTCATCGACCAACGCCGCAATGGCTTCCATGCCGAGGACGGCCACGGTGTCGGCACCCAGCGATGATCCGGCCAGGCTGGCGGTGGCCACCGGCCCGGTCGGAGCGACCCGGCCGCGCCGCAGCACCTCGGGCTCGGGCAGGCCGAGCTTGCCGGCCACCACCTGCCCGGGTGCGGAGTAGAACAGTTGCTCCAGGAACGTGGTCATCACACCGCCTCCAGGATCGCCACCACGCCCTGGCCGCCGGCCGCGCAGATCGAGACCAGGCCGCGGGAACCGCTGCCGCGGGCGTGCAGCTGTGTGGCGAGGCTGGCGACGATCCGTCCGCCGGTGGCGGCGAAGGGATGCCCGGCTGCCAGAGAGGAGCCGTTCGCGTTGAGCTTGGATCGATCGATGCTGCCCAGGGCGCCCGGCAGGCCGAGCTGGTCGCGGCAGTAGGTCTCGGTTTCCCACGCGGCCAGGGTGGCCAGCACGGTCGAGGCGAAGGCCTCGTGCAACTCGTAGAACTCGAAGTCGCCCAACGACATGCCTTGTCGGGCCAGCAGCCGGGCCACGGCGTGCGCAGGTGCCAGCAGTAGATCGTCACCGGAGGTGTGATCGACCGCCGCCACTTGGGCATCGACGATCCGGGCCAGCGCTGGCAGGCCGTGGGCGGCGGCCCACCCCTGCTCAGCCAGCAGGACGGCGGCCGCTCCGTCGGTGAGGGCGGTGGAGTTGCCCGCGGTCATGGTGCCGTCCGCGCCGCCGAACACCGGCTTCAGGGCGGCCAGCTTCTCCAGTGAGGTGTCGGCGCGCAGCAGGCCGTCGCGGCTGACTCCGAGGTAGGCGGTGACCAGATCGTCGAAGAAGCCGGACGCCCACGCCGCGGCCAGATGCTGGTGGGAGGCCAGGGCGAGTTCGTCCTGGGCTTCGCGGGTGATGCCCCAGCGAGCGGTGGTGGCCGCCTGGTGTTCGCCCATGCTCAACCCGGTGCGCGGCTCGACGACCTGTGGCGCCACCGGCATCAGGTGTGCCGGGCGGATCGCGCTGAAGGCGGCCAGTCGGGCTGGCATGGTCTTGGCGCGGTTGGCGGCCAGGATGGCGCGGCGCAGGCCGGCGGTGACGGTGATCGGCGCGTCGGAGGCCGAGTCGACCCCGGCGCCGATGCCCACCTCGGCCTGGCCGAGGGAGATCTTGTTGTGGATGTAGAGCACGGTCTCCAGTCCGGTGCCGCAGGCCTGCTGCAGGTCGACCGCCGGTGTGGTGGGTGCCAGGGCGGAGCCGAGGACGGCTTCGCGGGTGAGGTTGAAGTCGGCGCTGTGCTTGAGCACCGCACCACCGGCGACCTCGTCCAACTGTTGGCCGGCCAGGCCGAAGCGGGCGGCTAGGCCGTCGAGGGCGGCGGTGAGCAGGTCGAGGTTGCTCGCCTGCGCGTAGGCGCCGCCGGCCTTCACGAACGGGGTGCGGTTGCCGCCGACGATCACCGCTGATCGGGGAGCGTTCATCGGTCCTCCTGGGTGTGGTTGACACCATCCTTTTACTAGATACCGACGGTAGCAGGTACGGGGAGTATCGGATATGCCACCAGGGGCGAGCAACTACTGAGTGTCTCTGGTGCGGCATTCCCAGGGCTGCGGGTCGGGCGCTATGGTCTGGCACGTCGTGCCGACATGGCACGACGTGCCACAGTGCGGTGGGTATCGCGCTGGGGCACCCACTCGTTTTGAGGAGGAGCCGAAGATGGCAGATATCTCGTTTGAAGGTCGGGTTGCGATCGTCACTGGAGCGGGCGGCGGGCTGGGGCGCTCGCACGCGCTCGACCTTGCCCGCCGCGGAGCCAAGGTGGTGATCAATGATCTCGGTGGCGCCATCAGTGGTGATGGCGCAGGTCGCACCATGGCTGACACGGTGGTTGAGGAGATCGTCGCCAATGGCGGAGAGGCGGTTGCCAACTACGACTCAGTTGCCTCCGTGGCGGGCGGCAAGGCCATCGTGGAGTGTGCGATGGACACCTTCGGGCGCCTCGACGTGCTGGTGAATAACGCGGGCAACATCCGCAACGCACCGTTCCTTGAACTCACCGAAGAGGCTATCGACGCTCTGCTCGCGGTGCACCTCAAGGGCGGCTTCTTCGTCACCCAGCCCGCCTTCGCGCGGATGAAGGATCAAGGCTACGGCCGCATCGTGTTCACGTCGTCCGCGGCTGGCGTCTTCGGTTCCTATTGGCAGGCGAACTACGCCGCTGCCAAGACCGGGATTCTGGGACTGGCGAATGTGGTCGCGCTGGAGGGTGCCGAACACGGCATCCTGGCCAACACGATCATGCCGGCCGCCGAGAGTCGGATGATCGCCGACATGCATCCCGAGCAGTTCGTAGGGATGCCGACATCTCCCCAGCACGGAGAGCCTGAGATGATCACCGCGATGGTGAGCTACCTCGCCAGCGAGCAGAACACTCGCACCCACGAGATCTACTCCATCGCCCGCGGACGGTATGCCCGGGTGTTTATCGGCGTGGCGCCGGGCTATCAGGTCGCCGCCGATGCCCCGGTGGCAACCGCAGATCAGATCGCCGCACAAATCGACGTCATTCGTGACCTGGATGGCTACGCCGTACCGGCCTCGATGATCGAGGAGTTCAAGCTGATTCCGTGACGGTGTGGTGCGGGGCCCGAGCTTCGGTGGGCCCCGCACCAAGCCGGGGGCCGAGGAGTTCCAGGCACTCTCGAGAGATGGCCCGCAGATCCTTGTCGGGATGCTCGCTCCAGGTCTCCAATGCTTGGGTGAGGATCGCGATGACCGCTGCGCATAGTGCGCGATCGGTGGTGGTGTCGCCCTGAGGTGCCCGCGCCGATAGCACGGGCAGGAGCGCCTCTTGGGCGGCGCGTCCGGCCGCGAGCCAGGTGCCGCGTAGCGCAGGGGTGGACACGTTCAGCCGCATGAGGCGGGCTCGGTGCGCCCGATCGGCGCCCTCGTGGTCGATGGCCGCGATGAAGCCCTCTACGAGGGCGTCAATGAGGGGTTTGTCGGTCCGGGTGCGAACTTCCTCGCTCAGTAGCTCCGCGCTGCCCGTGAGGGCGGAGGTCACCGCGTCAGCCTTGGTGGGGAAGTAGCGGTAGAAAGTCCGCAATGAGATTCCCGCCGCCTGCGCGATTTCGTCCACCGTGGTGGCGGCGTAGCCCTGCCGCTCGAAGAGGCCTGCGGCCGCCTCCTCTATCTCTCGGGCGGTACGAGTGCGCCTCCGCTCGGCGAGCGTGGCTGCCGACGTGGGTGTGGCCATGTGTTTCCTTGTGCCTGCGAATGGGCGGTGGGGAGTGATCCTTGTGCCTGACCTTACCGGCGCGATGCTCTGCGTATCGGTGCGCAGGATGCGGTGTGCTGCAGTTAAGTATTTACTAGGTACCCCCGGTAGCTAGTACGTCAGGTAACAAGTACGCTCGGGATATGGCAAGCAGTACTGATGGGCGTCACACCCGCTGGGATGAACACCGAATCACCCGCAAGCGGGAACTGGTCGAGCACGCATTGCGGGCGATCCGAAAGCACGGGGCAGCGGTCGGTATGGAGGACATCGCCGCCCAGGCCGGCACGTCCAAGACGGTGATCTACCGGCACTTCGGAGACCGGGCCGGCCTGTACGCCGCCGTGGTCGCCAACGTGCATGACTACATTCACAACGGCTTGGACGCTGCCCTGCAGCTGTCCGATCCCGGTGACCTTCCGGTGCTCGCCCACGACCTGGCCGATGCCTACCTCGGCCTGGTCGAACGCGATCCGGAGATCTACCGGTTCGTGCTCAGCCCGCCGACGCCGGAAGCCGCTGCTCGCGTCGATCCCTACGGTGGCCTGCTCGAAATCATGGGCGACCACATCAGCACCGCGATCGCCAATCACCTGGTTGCCCACGGCGAGCCGTCCACGCCGGCGATCACCTGGGGAAACGGCCTGGTGGGCTTCGTCCGGGCAGTCGCCGATCACTGGGTGGCGACCGGACAGATCAAACCGCGCGCGCAAGTGGTCGCCGAGATCGACGCTTTCTTCACCCCGGCCCTGGCAGATCGCCTGACCGCTACCAACCAATAGGGGCAATGATGACGCTATTGATGAACTCCACCGAGCAACTCACCACCCTCGGCGCAGCGTTGCGCCACGAGTTCGGTGGCGAGTTCGCTGACCGCCGCGCCGCCGCCCGGGCGAGCTTCCCGGTCGAGAATCTGCACCGCGACGCCGACCAGGACCTGGCCACCGCGCGCCAGTGGGTGCTCGATCGGCTGGTCGAGGTCGGACGCAGCGGGGCGCTCGCGGCCGGCGTCCCGACCAGTGCTGCCGATCCCGGCGACGTCACCGACACGGTGATCGCCTTCGAACTGATGGCGCACGGGGATCTGTCCGCCACGATCAAGTCCGGTGTGCAGCTGGGCCTGTTCGGCGGAGCGGTGGCCAACCTGGGCACGGCCTGGCATCACGACACCTACCTGGCCGACATCGCCTCGCTGAAGCTGCTCGGCTGCTACGGCATGACCGAGATCGGGCACGGCTCGGACGTCTTCGAACTCGAAACCACCATCACCTACATTCCCGAGACCGACGAGTTCGAGGTGCACTCCCAGACCGAGGGCGCCACCAAGGCCTACATCGGCAACGCCGCCGCGCACGGCCACATGGCGGTGGTGTTCGGCCAGTTGCACGTCCGCGGACGCAACTACGGCGTCCACGCGATCCTGGTGCCGATCCGCAACGACGCCGGTGAGATCGAGCCCGGTGTGGTCATCGGCGATCAGGGCGCCAAGGGCGGCCTGCTCGGCATCGACAACGGGACGCTGCGGTTCGAGCGCGTCCGGGTGCCGCGGCGGATGCTGTTGGATCGCTTCGGCGGGGTGGACGAGCACGGCGTCTATTCCTCCCCGCTGGCCAGCGCCAGCAAGCGGTTCTTTGCGATCCTGTCCACGCTGGTGCGCGGACGCGTGTGCGTGGCCGCGGCCGGTGGCATCGCCGCCCGGCGCGGAATCTCGATCGCCACCCGCTACGCGCTGCAGCGTCGCCAGTTCACCGCCCCGGGCCACCCGGACGGCGTCCTGCTGGCCGACTACGCCATTCATCAGCGGCGGCTGCTGCCGTTGATCGCCCGCGCCTACGCCTACGGCTTCGCCCAGAACGAGGTGATGGCCAGTCTGGCCACGCTCTACCACGCCGCGGACGCCGACGAGGAGCGCCGTCAGTTGGAGACCCGGGCGGCCGGGATCAAGGCGATCACCACCCGGTTCGCCAACGACGCCTTGCAGGAGTGCCGCGAAGCCTGCGGCGGAGCCGGGTATCTGGCCGAGAACCGGCTGGTGCAGCTGCGGGCCGATGCCGACGTCTTCGCCACCTTCGAGGGCGACAACACCGTCCTGCTGCAGCAGGTGGCCAAGGCCCTGCTGGGCGACTACGCCCGGATCTGGGGCGAGCTGAAGACCGCGGACATGGTGCAGGCCACCGCGCGGGTGTTCGGCGATTCGGTGCTGGAACGCACCTCGGCGTCCGCAGTGGTGGAGCGGCTGATGGCCGCGGCCCGCCGCCAACCCGAACACACCACGCTGGTCGATCGTGGCTGGCAGGCGCTGCTGTTCACCGAGCGGGAGCGGCACTCGCTGGAGTCGCTGGCCCGCCGCGCGCGGAAGGCCGGCAAGAACTTCGACGCGCTCAACCAGCTGGGCGATCACCTGCTGTTCGTGGCCCGGGCCCACATGGAGCGGATCACGTTGGAGGCGTTCATCGCCGCCATCGAGAACTGCACCGACGAGCAGGCCAGGCCGGTGCTGGAGAAGCTGTGCAGCCTGTACGCGCTGAGCAGCATCCACGCCGACCGGGCGTGGTTCATCGAGCACGGCAAGATCTCCACGACTCGCTCGAAGGCCATCGGGGCGGAGGTGGGCGCGTTGTGCGCGCAGCTTCGTCCCGACGCACTGGCCCTGGTCGAGGGCTTCGGCATCCCCGACTCCTGGTTGGGCGCCGCGTTCCTCGAC
>CAZLJN010000130.1:0-7067 GCA_964559815.1 uncultured Propionibacteriaceae bacterium | reverse complement strand
GCGTCGATCTGGACGGCCTGGACTACCACTTCAATGCCGACAGCACTGCGGTGGCCTTCATCGGCAATCTCAAGAGCCTGCAGAACTACGACGCCGCCCTGCACTTCGCCGCCGACGTGCTGCCACTGATCCGCGCGCAGCGCCCCGAGGTGCGCTTCGAAGTGATCGGACGCATCGACGAGGCCAAGGCCCAGACCCTGGCCGGCTACGACGGGGTGGACGTGATCGGCGAGGTGGATGACGTGGCGGCGGCTGCGTCCGCGTCCGGCATCGGGGTGGCGCCGCTACGGATCGGTGCCGGAGTGCAGAACAAGGTGTTGGAGTACTTCGCCCTGGGTCTGCCGACGGTCAGCACGCCGCTGGCCCTGGAGGGCTTCGGCGCGGTCGACGGCCAGGAGCTTCTGGTCGCCGAATCGGCCGCCGATCAGGCGGCGGCTGTGCTGGCATTGCTGGACGATCGGGGCCGGGCCGAGCGGATCGCGAAGGCCGCCCGCGCCTACGTCGATGCGCACCATTCCTGGTCGCAGGTGCTGGCGCCGCTGCGTGCGGTGGTGGCCGACGGCCTGCGCGGCTGAGCCGCGGACGGGCTACTGCGCGGCGAGCAGTTCCAACACGCGGGCGACGGTGCGCTCGGCGTTGCGGCCGTCGCGGTGGGTGATGAAGCGGTCGAAGATGGCCCGGGTCTGCGCCCTGGCCGCGGCGAGCGCGTCCGGGTCGTCCCAGGAGGTCATTCGGGCGATCACCTCGTCCCAGGTGCGCAGCAATCCGCCCTCGCCGCAGATGTCGAGGTAATCGATGTACAGCCCGCGCGTGGCTTCGTAGTGCTCCAGATCGGGAGCCAGGCACACGATCGGATTGTCGGTGACGGCGTAGTCGAACAGGATCGAGGAGTAGTCGGTGATCAGCACGTCCACTCCCCACAGCAGCGGCATGATCTGCGGCTGGCGGCTGCCGTCGATGATCTGCACCCGCGCCGAGGAGTAGTGGTATTCGCCCACGCTCTTGGGGTGGGGGCGGATCACCAGCACCGAGTCGGTGCGCTCGCAGAACTCCTCGATGCGCGCCCAATCCGCCGGCGTCGGAATGGTCGGATCGACCTCGCCGTCGCGCCAGGTGGGGGCCTGCAGAATCAGCCGCCGCTCACCCAAGTCAGGGATGGTCTGCTCCCACAGCGCCCGTGACCGTTCCCGCAGCTCCGCGGGGGTGCCGGCGAAGAGCTCATCGCCGCGGGGTTCGCCGGTGGCCACCACCCGGTCGGCGCTGAGCGCGAACGCGGTGCGCATGCTCACCGCGAACTCCTCACACGCCACCGGGAACACCGAGATCGACTTGGTGCCGGCGCGATACATCGCCCGCAGCAATCTCGTGAGGCCGGGCACCCGTCCCAGCGGCCCGAGATTCAACACGCTGGGGGAGTCCAGGTTCAGCTTCTTCAGCGGCGAACCGTGCCACAGCTGGACGATGATCGCCCCGCGCTGGGCGTAGCGGTTCACGTCCCCCAGCCCGTGGGTCACCGCGATCACCCCGGCCTGGAGTGCCAGCTTGTACCCCTGGGGGCTGTCCCGGTCGACCCAGGCCACGCCGGCGGCGATCGCTTGGTCGCGCTGCCGCTGATTGGTGACCTGCCAGACGATCCGCGGTGGTTGCGGCAGCTGCATCGCGGCCTGGTAGAACGCCCAGCCGCCGTCGCTGAGTCCGAAGTCGGAGCCGATCACCCACAACTGCGGATCGCGCCGCACGCTGAGCGAATGCAGCGCACCGGCGGCGTAGCGGGGGAGGGCGGCGAGCTTGGCCAGGTTGGCCGAGGCGAACGAGTAGGCCGATGGCTGGGACGTTCGCATGAAGGCCATCGTAGCCAGGCTTACCCGGCCCGCCGCGCCGCCCAACGGTAAGATTCATCACCTATCCGGACGTCGGCGCCGCTCGCCGTCCACTACCGACCCGATGGGACGTCAATGGACCCGCATGTACGCGATGTGTTGCTGATCGCGTTCTTCATCGTGGTGGGCGGCGTCTTCGCCGCCGCAGAGATGGCCCTGGTGTCGCTGCGTGATTCTCAGGTGAAGCAGCTCTCCACCCGCGGTCGTCGTGGCCGCACGGTCGCCGAGTTGAGCGCCTCGCCCAACCGGTTCCTGTCGGCAGTGCAGATCGGGGTGACCCTGGCCGGCTTCCTGTCGGCCGCCTACGGTGGCGCCACCTTGGCCGACACCTTCACCCAGGTGCTGATCGGCTGGGGAATGTCGAGCGACTGGGCGCCCGGGGTGAGCCTGTTCGCGATCACCCTGGTCATCTCCTACTTCTCGATCGTGATCGGCGAGTTGGCGGCCAAGCGGCTGGCCATGCAGCGCGCCGAAGCGTTCGCCTTGGCGCTCGCTCCGATGGTGAACGCCATCGCCAAGCTGGCCACCCCGGTGATCTGGTTCCTGGGCAAATCGACCAACGTGGTCGTCCGGCTTCTCGGCGGTGACCCGAACGCGTCCCGCGAAGAAGTCAGCGACGCCGAGCTGCGGGCCATGGTCGGTTCCTCGGCGACCCTGGGCGATGAGGAACGCCAGATCGTGGACGAGGTGTTCGGTGCCGGTGACGTCAGCCTGCGCGAGACCATGATTCCGCGCACCGAGGTCGACTTCCTCGACGGCGACCTGCCGGCTGCCGAGGCCTTCCGCCAGGTGCAGGACGGCAGCCACAGCCGCTACCCGGTGATCGGTGAGGACGCCGACGACGTGCTCGGCTTCGTTCACATCCGCGACCTGGCCACCCTGGCGGCGTCCGATCGCTCGCGGCCGGTGAGCCAACTGGTGCGCCCGGTGTTGTCGCTGCCGCAGTCGATGCGGATCCTGCGTGCGCTGACCCAGATGCGCCAAGGCCATCACCACCTGGCGATCGTGTCGGACGAGTACAACGGCACCGCCGGCATCGTCACCATCGAGGATCTGGTCGAGGAGCTGATCGGTGACATCACCGACGAGTTCGACGATGAGACCCACGACGGCGATCAGGCCGACATCGATGGCCTGGTCACCTTGGAGGACTTCACCTCCGACTACGGATTCCTGCTGCCCGAAGGGCCCTACGACACGGTCGCCGGCTTCGTGATGGCCCAGCTCGGGTCGCTGCCGCGGGTGGGCGATACCTGTACGGTCAGCCTGGAGCCGGTCGACAAACGGCTGCCGGTGGAGCGTTTCGAACTCACTGTCACTGAACTCGATGGACGCCGCGCTTCTCGTCTTCGGCTCACTCGGGTCGGCGTCGAGCGGTTCGACCAGTAATCTGTCGCGAGACCTGGACGGGAGATTTCGTGCATCAATCCGACGCTGACGGCTCGGCGCTGCTCACCAGTGCTGACGTCGGCCCCCTGCTTACTGCGGCCGTGCAGCATGCCGGTGGGGAACTGGTCACCTGGACTCTCGACCACGTCGACGCCAACCCGGCGCAGTCGACGACGGCCACCTATTCGGCGCTGATCGACTGGTCCTACGGTCGTCGTGAGGAACTGCTGGGGGTGAGTGCGCGCGCGTCCGGCCCGGTCGACACCGACGCCGCTGCCGAGATCTTCGCCGACGGCAAGCGTGAGGTCGCCGTCTGGATCTACCCCAA
Organism: uncultured Propionibacteriaceae bacterium; assembly: GCA_964559815.1. Taxonomy (GTDB): domain Bacteria; phylum Actinomycetota; class Actinomycetes; order Propionibacteriales; family Propionibacteriaceae; genus Propionicimonas. The sequence continues at coordinate 3,470 of CAZLJN010000130.1, read as the reverse complement.
CGACCCTGATCTGCCCGGACTGGCCCGCGCGGCCTACGCCGAATCGATGGCCGAGCTCTGCAACGAGCACCGGGTGTTCCGGGTGCCGGTGACCCCGCGCCAACTGAGCTTGGAGATGATCGGCTATCGGCCGCGTCGGCGGGCGGTGCTGCGCGTCCAGGCCGGCTCCGAAGTGGCCTATGTGAAGGTGCTGCGCGGACGCCTGTTCGACGACGTGGTCACCCGGCACCTGGTGCTGGCCAATGCCGGGGTGCCGGTGGCGCCGATCCTGGCCACCACCGACGACCACCTGCTGATCCTCGCCGAGCTCCCCGGACGTCCGTTGGCCAAGGCGGTCTTCGACGCCGCCGACCCGTGCAGCGCCGAGGCCCTGATCAACCTGCTCGACTCGATGCCGGCCCGGGTCAACGATCTGCCCCGACGTCCACCGTGGTCGGACGCCCTGGGTCACTATGCCCGCATGGTCTCCCAGGCCGTGCCGGCGCTGGAGCCCCGGCTGGAGTGGCTGATCGAGCAGATCGACGGCGGGCTGTACGCGATCCCGCAGGGCAACGAACCCACCCATGGCGACTTCCATGAGGGCCAGGTGCACGTCGACCGCGGCCGGATCGTCGGCCTGCTCGACACCGACACCCTCGGCCCCGGACGTCGCGCCGACGACCTGGCCTGCCTGATCGCGCACCTGTCGACCATTCAGCGGATGAACGCCGCCCAGGAAGCTCGGGTGCACACGCTGATCCGTAAGTGGGTGCCGGTCTTCGACAGTCGGGTCGATCCCACCGAGCTGCGACTGCGGGCTGCCGCGGTGATCATCTCGCTGGCCACCGGGCCGTTCCGCAGCCAAGAGCCGGACTGGGAGCGGGAGACCGCGATGATGGTCGGCTCGGCCGAAGCGCTTGTCCGACAGGTGATCTGAATCATCTCGATTCGCTGTCCCGTTTGAACGAACGTGGGTAGCTCGCCGCGCCCGCCGGGCTAGGGTGAACTCATGACCGAGACGCCGTTGCTCCTTGCTGGCGATTTCGACGCTGTGAACGCCGCGAATTGGGATGTTGAAGTCCTCAAGGTCTTCAACCGGCGGCGCCCGGCCGGCAAGGAACTGACCATTGACCAAGCTATGGCTCGGCTCCACACCACCACTGTGGATGGTGTGGAGATCGATCCTCTCTACATCGGACCAGGTGCACCGCTCGGCCACCCGGGGGTGATGCCGTTCACCCGGGGAACCACGGTGAAGACCGGCGACGCCGCCGCGTGGGACGTCCAGCAGCTGCACGAGGATCCGGAAGTGGCGTTCTCGCACGCGGAGGTGCTGGCCGACCTCGAGCGCGGCGCGACCTCGGTGTGGCTGCGCCTGGGAGCGGACGCGATCGCACCCGACGACCTGGCCGCCGTCCTGTCGGGCGTCGATCCGACGCTCGCAGGGGTCTCCGTCAGCAGCCAGGACGATCCGCGCAGCGCGGCCGCCGCGCTGGTGGCGTTCTTCAAGCAGTTCGACCCGGCCAAGGTGCGCGGCAATCTCGGACTCGATCCGTTGGCGTTGGCCGCGGTGACCGGGGAGGCTCCTGATCTGTCCTGCTGCCCGGAATGGGTGAACGCGGTGCTGCACGAGCTGCCGCAGGTGCGGGCCTTGACTGTCGACGTCACCGGCTACGACGCTGCCGGTGCCGGCGATGTCGATCAGTTGGCGTTCGCCCTGGCCACCGGGGTGGCGTACCTGCGCAACCTGGAGGCTGCCGGGATCTCAGTCTCGGATGCCTTCGGCCAGATCACCTTCCGGGTCACCGTCAACGCCGACCAGTTCACCTCGATCGCCCGTCTGCGGGCGCTGCGCCGGGCGTGGGCCCGCGTCGGTGAGGTGTCCGGGGTGCCGGCGTCCGAGCGTGGCGCGGTGCAGCATGCCGTCACCAGTTGGCGGATGATCACCCGTGACGATCCGTGGGTGAACCTGCTGCGCACCACGATCGCCACCTTCGCCGCCGCTGTCGGCGGGGCGGAGTCGATCACCACGCTGCCGTTCGACACCGCTCTGGGTCTGCCGGACGACTTCAGCCGCCGGATGGCGCGCAACATTCAGCTGGTCGCGGCCGAGGAGTCCAACATCGGCCGGGTCAACGACCCCGCCGGCGGCTCCTGGTACGTCGAGAGCCTGACCGAGCAGTTGGCCGCCAAGGCCTGGGAGGTCTTCACCGAGATCGAAGCAGCCGGTGGCATGGTCGAGGCGTTGACCAGCGGCCTGATCGCCGAGCGCATCGCGGCCACCAACGCGGCCCGGGCCACGGCTCTGGCCACCCGCAAGCTGCCGCTGACCGGGGTGAGCATGTTCCCCAAGCCTGACGAGGAGCGTCGCCAGACCCGTCCTCGTCCGGCAGCCCCGGAGCGTGCCGGTCTGGTGCCGGTGCGGGACTCGGCCGCGTTCGAGGCGCTGCGTGATCGCGCAGCAGCAGCGGCGGCCACGCCCGAGGTGTTCCTGGCCTGCCTGGGTGAACGGCGTGACTTCGGTGGACGCGAGATGTTCACCAAGGCGCTGCTCGGGGTCGCCGGGATCGCCACGCCGGGCAGCGAAGGTGGCACCGCTGCCGAGATCGTGGCTCAAGCGGTCGCGGCGAAGGCCCGTTTCGCGGTGCTGTGCTCGTCTGCCGCGGTCTATGCCGAACAGGCGATCGAGGTCGCCGAGGCGTTGAAGGCGGCCGGTGTGGCCACCGTGCACATCGCCGGTCGCAAGTCCGAGACCGGTGCAGAGAATGTTGATGCCGTCATCGACGGTGAAGTGTTCGACGGCATGGATGTGGTTGCGTTCCTCAACGCGACGCTGGATCAGATCGGAGGCGCGGAATGAGCAGCATTCCCGACTTCACGTCGCTCGAACTGGGGGCCGCCGAGGTTCCCGCCGATTCGGCCGAGCAGTTCGCCGCCCTGGGGACGCCGCAGCAGTCGTGGCTGACCCCGGAGCACATCGCCGTCCCGCCGACCTACGACGAGACTGCGCTGGCGGGCCTGGACTTCCTGGGCACCTACCCGGGCATCCCGCCGTTCCTGCGCGGGCCGTACGCCACCATGTACGTCAATCAGCCCTGGACGATCCGGCAGTACGCCGGCTTCTCCACCGCTGAGGAGTCCAACGCCTTCTACCGCCGCAACCTGGCCGCCGGCCAGAAGGGTCTGTCGGTGGCGTTCGACCTGGCCACCCACCGCGGCTACGACTCCGATCACCCGCGGGTGGCCGGCGACGTCGGCATGGCCGGTGTGGCGATCGACTCGATCCTCGACATGCGGCAGCTGTTCGAAGGCATCCCGCTGGATCAGATGAGCGTGTCGATGACCATGAACGGCGCGGTGCTGCCGATCCTGGCGTTGTACGTGGTCGCTGCTGAGGAGCAGGGGGTGAAGCCGGAGCAGTTGGCCGGCACCATCCAGAACGACATCCTCAAAGAGTTCATGGTGCGCAACACCTACATCTACCCGCCGAC
>CAZLJN010000129.1:3146-7111 GCA_964559815.1 uncultured Propionibacteriaceae bacterium | reverse complement strand
GTTCTCGCCGCTGCGCTTCCTCGGCGGTCATTTCCTCGCGGCGTTGCCCCAGCTCGGCTTCGAACTCGGCCAACCGGTCGGCGACCCGCGCAGCGATCTCGGGCTCCAAGGCCTCGGCTCGCGCCTCCAGCTCTTCGACCCGGCGGTGCGCCTCCTCCAGGACGCTCTCGGCCTGGCTGCGGGCCTGAGCGATCACGTCCGCGGACGTGCGCTCGGCCGTCTGATGCAGCACTGCGGCCTGGTGGGTCGCATCCTGCAGCAGCTGCATCGCGTCCTGACGGGCCTCTTCGAGGCGGGCGGCCGCTTGGGCGCGGATCGAATCGGCCTCAGCTTCAGCGTGCGCGATCTCGCGCTGCGCTCGGTCGCTGAGTTCGCGTTGACGCGCCGCTTCGGCGCGCGCAGTCTCCGCTGCAGCCTGGGCCTCAGCGCGCAATTGGTCGGCGAGGTTCTGAGCGTGCGTGAGGATCTCGGTGGCTTGCCGCGTCACCGCACCCCCGCTCGGCCCCTCCCCGAACAGCGGATTTACTTCGAGCACCTTGAAATGGTGCTGGCTCGGGGGGCGAAAAGGCAACCCCATGGCCGAAATGCAGAGCGGGTCTCACCCTGCGGTGTACCCTGCGCGACCCTCGAAATCGGAGAAGGTAGAGTTGCTCGTCGTGCGATACCTGTCCACCCGCGGCGAACCCGACCAAGAGCGTCCCGGCTTCGGCGACATCCTGCTGGCCGGGCTGGCCGGCGACGGCGGCCTTTACCTCCCCGAGAGCTACCCCCGGGTTGATGACTCAACTCTGGCCGACTGGCGCCGAACTCTGAGTGATGACGGCTATGCGGCATTGGCCGCCAAGGTCATCGGCCTTTTCGTGGACGATATTCCGTCCGAGGATTTGCACACGCTTTGCCAACACGCCTACAACGAGCAGGTATTTTCCTCGCCCGAAATCGTCCCGGTTTCCGAGTTGGGGAATGGCATCTGGCTGAGCCACCTTTCGAACGGCCCGACGGCAGCGTTCAAGGATCTGGCGATGCAGCTGCTCGGCCAATTGTTCGAATACCAGCTGGCTCGTACCGGAACCGATCTCAACATCCTCGGGGCCACCAGTGGTGACACCGGCTCGGCTGCCGAGTACGCCATGCAGGGTCGCGCCGGAGTCCGGGTGTTCATGCTCACCCCGGCGGGACGGATGACGCCCTTCCAGCAGGCGCAGATGTTCAGCGTCAACGACCCCGCGATCGTGAACATCGCTGTCGATGGGGTCTTCGACGACTGCCAGGACCTGGTCAAGGCGGTGGCCGGGGATGCAGCCTTCAAGGATCAGTACCGGCTCGGAGCGGTGAATTCCATCAACTGGGCCCGCCTGGTCGCCCAGGTGGTCTACTACGTCGCGTCCTGGCTGCGGGCGACCAGCGCTGATGACCAGCAGGTGTCCTTCACCGTACCCACGGGCAACTTCGGCAACATCTGCGCCGGGCACATCGCCCGCGAGATGGGGGTGCCGATCGCCCAGCTCGTCCTGGCCACGAACGAGAACAATGTCTTGGACGAGTTCTTCCGCACCGGGGTGTACCGGGTACGCGGGGCGGCGGAGACCCACGCCACCTCAAGTCCGAGCATGGACATCTCCAAGGCGTCGAACTTCGAGCGGTTCATCTTCGATCTCCTCGGACGCGACGCCGCCCGGGTGCGCCACCTGTTCGGCGAGCTGCTGCCCACCCAGGGCTTCTTCGACCTGTCGGATACGCCGGAGTTCGCCGCGATCGAGGAGCGCTTCGGCTTCGTCTCCAGTTCGTCCACCCACGCCGACCGGGTGTCCACGATCGCCCAGACCTGGCGTGAGTACGGTGTGCTGATCGATCCGCACACCGCCGACGGCGTGAAGGTGGCGGCCGAGTTCGTCCAGCCGGGCGTGCCGATGATCGTCACCGAGACCGCCCTTCCGGTGAAGTTCGCCGAGACCATCGTCGAAGCCATCGGTGTCGAGCCGGAGCGTCCGGCCCGGTTCGAGGGCATCGAGAGCCTGCCCCGCCACGTCGTCGACCTTCCCAACGACGCCGAGGCCCTGAAGGCCCTGATCCGCTCCCACGTCGACGCCTGACCCCGACAGAGCAGGACGCTGTCCGACAGGGTCGCGCCACCATAGAGACACCGGTGTCGCAATAAGTTCGAGCATAATCATGGGGACGGACTGTCGTCACCTGAGAGACGGCCCTGTCGCAAAGGAGGAGCGGTGCCCAAGATCCAGGCAGCAACGGTGGCCGAACATCGCGCGCAGGTTCAGGTGCGGCTAGTAGACGCCACCGAGCAGTTGATGCGAGCCGGACGTCCGCTCACCGCCGCCGCCGTCGCCTCCGGGGCGGGGATCGCCCGCAACAGCATCTATCGCTACGTGGCCTCGGTCGACGAGCTGCGCGACCAGGTGATCGACCGCTACCTCCCCCAATGGCTGGACGTGGTGGACGCTGCCATGGCGGCCGCGCCGACGCCCACCGATCGGATCAGCGTCTGGGTACACGCCAACCTGCGCCAAGCAGCCGACTCCGGCCACGGCTGGCTGATGGCCGCCGCCCGCCCCGCGGGGGTAGCCGCCGTCTCCGGTGGCGCGGTCGACCGCGCCCACCTCGATATGCGCACCGCCGTCGCCGAAGCCTGGCTGGAGGTCACCGGTGGCGATTCCGAACGCGCCGCCGTGGCCACCGCGATGACGGTGGCACTGCTGGAGGCCGGCTTCCGGCAACTCGGACGCCTCGACTCCGAACTCGTCATCGATCAGGCCACCCGGGCCGCGGCCGGCCTGATCACCTCACTGGTGCCGGCCGGCACCCACTAGCCCACCGGGTTGTCGCTGGCCAATCCGCGGCGCTGCAGCAGGAAAGTGACCTCCGGCGCGCCCCCGCGATAGTCGCGGTAGGCGGCCATAGCGTCGATCGAGCCACCCCTGGCCAGCAGCCGACGGCGATAGCGCTCACCGTTTTCCCTGGTCAGGCCACCATTGGCGAGCATGAAGGCAGACGCGTCGGCGTCCATCACCTCGCTCCAGATGTAGGCGTAGTAGCGACCGTCGTAGCCGCCTTCGAAGGTGTGTCGGAAGTAGCCCGACCGGTAGCGCGGCGGCACCAGAGGGAAGTCCAGCCCGACCGCGGCCAGCGCCGCAGCCTCGAATGCCTCGACCTGCTCGGGATCGGTCGGCAGGTCGTCCAGGCTCGTGGTGTGCCACACCTGGTCGAGCAGCGCCGCACCCAGGTACTCGGTGGTCTTGTAGCCCTGCCCATACAGCGTGGACGACCGCAGCGTCTCCACCCAGGCCGCCGGCATCGGCTCGCCGGTGGCGTGATGGACGGCGTAGTCGGCCAGCAGCGACGGTTCCAACGCCCACAACTCGTTGACCTGGGAGGGGAACTCGACGAAGTCCTGCGGCGTCGCGGTGCCCGACTGTGATCGGTAGCGGGTGTCGGACAGCAGGCCGTGCAACGCATGGCCGAACTCATGGAACAAGGTGATCACGTCGTCCCAGGTCATCAACGCCGGCTGCCCCGGCGACGGCTTGACCAGGTTGGCGTTGTTCGCCACCACCGGCAACTGCCCCAGCAGGTGGTTCTGCTCGACCAGGTTGTCCATCCAGGCGCCGCCCTGTTTGCTCGCCCGGGTGTAGAAGTCGGCCAGGAACAAGCCGATCGGGGTGCCGTCGGCATCGCCGACCTCGAAGACGCGCACTTCGGGGTGGTAGCCGTGCAGATCGTCGCGTTCGGTGAAGGTGATGCCGTACAGCGCCGTGGCCGCAGCGAACACCCCGTGAGTCAGCACCCGCTCCACCTCCAGATAGGGACGCAGGGCGGCCTCGTCCAGGGCGAAGCGCTCGGCCCGCAGCCGCTCGCTGACGAACTGCCAGTCCCAGGCGGCGAACTCGGTGCCCGGGCTGAGCCGCTGCCACACCGCCGCCAGTTCCTCGGCCTCGGCGCGGGCGTTACGC
>CAZLJN010000129.1:0-3136 GCA_964559815.1 uncultured Propionibacteriaceae bacterium | reverse complement strand
TTACGCACCGCCGGCGCGGCCAGCCGGGTCAACAGCTCGTTCACCGCCTCCGCGCTCCCCGCGCACCCGTCGGACGCGGCGTAGTCGGCGTGATTGACGAAGCCGAGCAGGCCGGCGCGTTCGGCGCGCAGCCGGGCCAGTTCCACGATCATCGGCCGGGTGTCGAACTCGCCGCCCAGACCCCGTCCGACGGCGGCGCGGTGGATGCGCTCACGAAGGGCCCGGTTGGTCAACAGGTCCAGCGGACGCTGGCTGGTGGTGTTGGTGATCTCGAGCAGCCAGCCGTCCAGGCCGCGACCGGCAGCCAGCTCACGGGCGGCCGAGATCTCATCGGCGCTGAGGCCGTCGAGTTCGGCGATGTCGGCGACCAGCACCGCGGCGGCGTTGCGACCGGCCAGCGCGGTACGTCCGAACGCCGACTGCACCTCGGCGATCCGTGCGTTCAGCTCCCGCAACCGCTGCTGAGCCTCGGCCGGCACGTTCACCCCGGCCCGGACGAAGTCTGCCACGCGACGAGTCAGCCAGTAGGCCGACTGCTCATCGACGTCCACCTCGCCGGCGGCGACGCGAGCGGCCAGACCGGCGACCCGCTGGTAGAGCCGCTGGTCGAGCAGGATCGCGTCCGAATGCGCCGCCAGGGCGGGCGCCATCGCCGCCTCCACCTCGTCAAGGACGTCATTGGTGTCGGCCAACTGCACCGTGTAGAAGGCGTGCAACGCGCGGGTCAGCAACTCTCCAGAGCGCTCCCAGGCCTCGATCACGTTGACCACCGTGGGCGGGGTCGGGTCGGTGGCGATGGCGTCGAGCTCGGCCAGGTGCGCAGCCATCCCGGCTTCGATCGCGGGCTGGTAGTGCTCATCGCCGATGGCGGCGAAATCGGGGAGGCCGAAGGGCAGCGAAGAGGGGTGCAGAAGCGGGTTCACGTCGACAGGCATACCGCCATCATTTCCCACCGCGCCGACATCAGACGACCTGATGGGCAACTACCCCACGAACGGACGCACGTCGCCGCCCACCGCCGTCGCCGCCACCCGCGGCCAGGACGCCAGCATGGGCTGCACCGCCGCGGCCACGTCGGCCACGCGGGCGGGCACGTCCGGGTGCGCGGCGAGTTCGGCCACCGTCATCCACACCAACTCCTGGGACTCCCCAGGGGCGGGCACACCACGCGGGGCGGAGTCGATCACGAAGGCGAACATCAGGTCGGTGTGGGTGGCCTCAGCCGAGACCTCGTGCACGTCGAGATCGACCGGCGCCGGGAAACCTCCTGGTCCAGGCGTGTAGGCCAGCGGCGTGAGCACCTCGAGTTGGTCGGACGCGATGCCGGCTTCCTCTTCGAGCTCACGCAGCACCGCCGTCCAGGGATGCTCACCGGGATCGACATGCCCGCCGGGCGGGATCACCACCGGGTAGCGCTTGTGCCGGTGCACCAGCACCCGCGCCGCGTCGGCGGAGAACACCAGGGCGCTGGCCGTCAGGCAGAACCCGCCGTCACGCCCGGTGTGGCTCACTTCTTCTTCTCGGTCGTCTTCTTCTCAGTCTTCTCGGCCCGCGGAATTGTCTGAGCCAGCAGGGCGAGCGCCGCGACGCCCAGCGCAGCCAGCATCCAGACGTCGGCGGTGGCGAGGGAGAAGATCGCCAAGATGCTGGCGATGAGCCCCAGGACCGCCACCACGATCGCCAGCACATGCAGCCCTCGGATGCGCTTGGCGGTACCCCACGCTGCCAGGGCGTACAGCCCGCCCGCGACCAGGCAGATCGCGCCGTACAGGACGCTCACCGTCGCGCCCGCCGCACCCTCGGGCTGGAACAGCAGGAAGATCGCCCAACCACCCCAGTAGGCGGTGATCAGGCTCAGCAGAATCACCGCGATCAGCCGCATCCGGGCGCGAGCAGATCCGGTGGTATCAGGAAGATTCGGCACGCGCCAACGGTAGCGCCAAACCGGCCTCCCGCTTGCCGCCGGACGGCTAGGGTTTTCGGGTGACCCTCATCGTCGTGGAACTCATCGGCTACCTCGCCTCCGCCCTGATCGTCGCCTCCTTCGCGATGAAGTCAGTGGTGCGACTGCGGATCGTCTCGCTGGCGGGATCGGTGGTGTTCGTCGTGTACGGCATCCTGCTGGGCTCGATCCCGCTGATCCTCACCAACTCCGCCGCAGCCCTGCTGAACCTGTGGAATCTACGGCGCGAACTCAGCGCCAAGAACGAGGTGGGGGCGGTCCCGATCGCTGCGGACGCGCCGTTCCTGCTCGACTTCCTCGGATCCCACGCCGCCGACATCGCCCGTTTCCACCCCAGCTTCGACGGCCCGCGGCCCGGCGACTTCGTCCGCCTGCTCAACCGGGACGGCCTGCCGGCCGGTGCGGTCATCGGCACCCCCGACGGCGACACCCTGCACCTGAAACTCGACTACGTCATGCAGGCCTACCGGGACTCCCAGATCGGCACCTGGCTCTACGGCGTCGGTGCGAAGACCTTCACCGATGCGGGCTTCACCCACCTGGTGATCACCCCGGAAGCCGACGCGGTGCGGCAGTACCTGCGACGGATCGGCTTCGCCGAGACCGCCCAGGGCATGGAACTTCGACTCAGCTGAGCCGGTTCACTCGCACAGCTGGATCTCGCCGGCCCGCACCACTTCCGGCTGACCGATGCCCATGAACACCAGCTTGTTGGGCAACTGGAGGGACTTGGTGCCGTCCGGCAGGCCCAGATTGAGGTACTTGGCGGCCGGGTACTTGGCCTTCAGCTGATTGAAACTCAGGTTCAGCGGGACGTTGTCGGCGATGGCGAACTCACTCGGTAGCGGCTTGCCCAGCTGGTAGCCCCACGCAGTGAGCATGCGCGGCGAGGTCTTCTTGGCGTCCTTGGCGTTGAACTGGATCCAGACATCGCCGTAGAGCACCGTCTGGGCCCACGGGGAATCCGGCACGATCTCGCACGACGCGCCCTGGATCTTCTGATCGGGCACCCCGAGCTGGCCCTTCAAGGTGGCGAGCACTTGGGCTTCGGCGCTACCGAAGGGCAGATTCGCCACGCCGGTACCCGACAGCATCACGGCCTGCGCCGACGGCGTCTGGGATGGGGTTTGCGACGGGGTCTGCTTCGGGCTGGGGGTCGCCGACACCGACGGG
>CAZLJN010000128.1:0-7125 GCA_964559815.1 uncultured Propionibacteriaceae bacterium | reverse complement strand
GGGGTACTACGTCCAGGTCAGCGCCAGCGGATTGATGACCGGCGGCGGCTGGTATCAGCCCAGCCCGGCTCAGGTGGCCGCCTATCGCGCCGCAGTGCTGGACGACCGCAGCGGCGCTCAGCTCGACGATGCCGTGGCGCCGCTGATCGCCAACGGCTTCGAACTGGGTGGCGACGCTCTCAAGACCGCACCGCGCGGCGTGGATCCGTCCCACCCGCGGATCGCCTTGCTGCGCCACCGCAGCCTGCTGCTGTCACGGGAGTACGGTGCGCCGTCCTGGATGGAGAGCGACGAGGTGCTGGATCGGGTGCGCGACGACTGGCGCGCCTACCGTCCGGTGATGGAGTGGTTGGCCGAGCATCTCAGCTGAGCCGGGCGTCGCCTACGGCGACCGGAAGTTCGCGAGTCGACCTACCACGGTCGTGCACGAGTGTCAGATGGGGCAATTAGCCTTAGCCTTGTTGCAGGCGAAAGGAAGTGTGAAATGGGTACCGCGACAGTTCGGCAACTCGACCGCTCCGAGATCGAAGCCGAGAAGAAGGCCATCCTTGCGCAGCTTGGCATGAGTGAAGACGCCCTCCGTCGTAGGGCCGATGATTACCTCCTGACCGAGGAGGAATCTGCTGCTTGGCGTCGGTTCGAGGCGCTCACGTGGCTATCCGGTGAGTGACCCCGCCCGAGATCTGCTCTTGGCGCGGGCTCAGGCGTTTGCCGAAGACTTGTCTGCGACGATCGCGGCATTTACCGGCCGGGACTGCGAGTTCTTGGCGTCTGTGAGTGGCGATCGGGTGCATATCGCTGAGGTGTCCGGGCAGGGCATTCAGCTGATGGTGGAGGACATCCCGCACCTGACTTTGATCTTGGCCATTGAGTGTCGGTGGGACTCCGCAAGCGTCTACCTTGCTGTGGAGGAGTCGCTCTTCAGCGTCTATCCGGGCGCCAAGTCGAGTGGGGAGCCGCTCTTTCGGTATGAGTACCTCCGCGCCCCAGACGGTCCGATTCCCTGCGCCCACCTTCAGGTTCAGGCCCATCGGGACGCGTTCACTCACGCGTTGAGTTCAGCCGGGCGCGCCAGCAGGCGCGCCCGCCGATTGGCGGAGCGTCTGCCGGGCGAGCATCCTCAGCTTTCCAAGTTTCATTTCCCGTTGGGCGGACCGCGGTTTCGTCCCTGCGTAGAGGCCCTGCTGGCGGCGCTTCAGGATGAGTTCGGGCTGGATACCGGACCTGGCTGGAAGGCGGCGCTCGAGTCCGGCCGGGCAGCGTGGCGGCGACAGCAGGTGGCCGCGGCGGCCCGAGATGCTCCCGAAGAGGCTGCGCGTGTACTTCGGGAGCTCGGGTATGAGGTAGTCGGGCCAGGTCCTTGTGAGCGGCTCGACAAGCTGACCCAGCTGTAACCTCCGGCCGCATTTGGCCACGGGGTGAAGCAGGCGGTCGAGAAAACAGTTCGGCCCGCCGCTGAGCGACGGGCCGATGTTGGGGTGAGTAACGGGACTCGAACCCGCGACCACCTGGACCACAACCAGGTGCTCTACCAACTGAGCTATACCCACCATTGCCGCCGGTCAGCCCGGCAGCCCGCTTAGCTTAGCCGGTCAGGCCGGTCAGCAAAAAATCAGTCGGCTGTGGGGGCGGGCCGGTTGCCGGTGATGGTGCCCTGGTGCTTCGCGGCGATCTCCCGCAAGGCATCGGTGGCCGGTCCGGGCGGGCTGACGAAAAGCGCGTCGCGGTAGTACCGCAGCTCCTCGATCGACTCCTGGATGTCGGCCAGCGCCCGGTGGTTACCGTTCTTGGCCGGGGTGTTGTAGTAAGCGCGGGGGAACCAGCGGTGGGCCAGCTCCTTGATGCTGGACACGTCCACGTTGCGGTAGTGCAGGTGGGCCTCCAGGGCTGGCATGTCGCGGGCCAGGAAGGTGCGGTCGGTGCCGACGGTGTTACCGGCCAGCGGTGCCTTGCGAGCATCGGGGACGTGCTGACGAATGTAGGCCAGCACCAGTTCCTCGGCCTCGGCCATCTCGATGCCGTGCTCGAGCAGGGGGAGAAGGCCCGACTTGGAGTGCATGTCGCGGACGAAATCGCCCATCTGCGCCAGCGCTTCGGCCGGGGGCTTGATCACCACCTGCACGCCGTCACCGAGGACGTTCAGGTCGCCGTCTGTGACCAGGGCTGCGACCTCGACGAGGGCGTCGGCCTTGAGGTCCAGACCGGTCATCTCACAATCGATCCAGACCAGGTGCTCACTCACGGCTCCACTCTAGGGGTTTTGCCGACCGCCGGGTGCCAACACCGATTGCGCAGACACCTCCGCACGCGAAGTGGGGACGGGCGCGGATCCCGCTCCCGTCCCCACCAGGGTCGTCACAGCTGTCGTCGGCCGAGCAGCCAACGGGTGTGTTCGAGCCGCAGCGCTTCGAGGCGCTGTTCGACCAGCGCCGGGTCGGCGTTCCACACCCGGCGGTCGATGCGGCGCCGGCGAGCCGCCGCCAAGTGGACCGAGGCGCCGACCAGCGCCTGACCCAGCGCGAAAAGGGCCTTCTCGGTGAGTCGGGCGAAAGTCTGCGACGGTGGATGAGTGGTTTCTTGGATGAATTCGAGTTCAGACATGTCTGATTCCTTTTGGGCAGCACAAAATGACCGCATGATGGCGGAGAAAAATGACGCCGAAGAGCCACCGTGGGTGGTGTTCGGATGGGTGGCAGAGCAGTGATGCTCAGCGGGTGTGAGGGGGATATCCCCTGATGAGAGCGTCGCTAGTTGATCAAGCGCGGCGCGAGGCTGCGGCCTGAGTGAGGCCAGAGTCAGCGCGATCGCCGTCGAAGTAGCGACGCTGCACATTGGTGTTCATCAACATCTGGCCTCCTTTCTGATTCGCGTGGCGCAACGGCAGTTACGATAACCAACAATGCGCCGATAATGCAAGTCGAACCCGGCGATGTCGGGTACGTTGTTTCGCCCGCCGCTCAACGGCGGCCCGATGTGAGCGGGTGCGGGTGCCGATGCCGGTTCCCGACCAGCTGGGAGATACCATTGGCGGGCAGTGCCGAGCCCCCGTAGCTCAGTGGATAGAGCAGCGGCCTTCTAATCCGTCGGTCCCAGGTTCGAGTCCTGGCGGGGGCGCCAATCACCGCTCGTGCGGAGCTAGACTCCGGCCACCCGACGATTCCGCATGGTGGTGTTAGCGATGGCCGCGACCAATGGCCAAGTGTCCTTCTGGTGGCAGCAACTGGGGCTGCCCGATCCCCGTCCCGCACTGCCCGGCCCGATCGAGGCCGATGTCTGCATCGTCGGGGGTGGCTTCACCGGGCTGTGGACGGCCTACTACCTGAAGAAGTCCCAACCCGATGCGCGGGTGGTCATCCTGGAGGCGCGCTTCGCCGGCTACGGGGCGTCCGGACGCAACGGCGGCTGGTGCGTGAACTCCATCACCGGCGGACGCGAGCGCTACCTGCGCAGCCACGGTCGGCAGGCGGTGATCGACTTCCAGCAGGCGATGAACGACACCGTCGATGAGGTGATCGCTGTCGCCGCGAACGAAGGCATCGACGCCGGCATTCACAAAGGCGGGGAGTTCATCGTCGCGTACAACGCCGCCCAGGAGGCGAGGATGCGCGCCTTCCACGCCGACGAGTCCGCCTGGCCGAACACCGACGTCGAGCTCCTCGACGCCAGCCAGGCCCGCGAACGGATCGCGGTCGCCGGGGCGCGGGGCGCCACCTGGCAGCCACACTGTGCGCGAGTGAACCCGGCCAGACTCGTCCGCGGGCTGGCCGAGACCGTCGAGCGGCTCGGCGTGCAGATCTTCGAAGGATCGCCGGTGCAGGAGATCGCTGCCGGGTTGGCCCGCACCGAGCATGGCGTGGTGCGCGCCCCGGTGATCATTCGGGCCACTGAGGGCTTCACCGCCAACATCCGCGGGGAGCATCGGACCTGGCTGCCGATGAACTCCTCGATGATCGTCACCGAACCGCTGCCCGCTCACGTGTGGGACCAGATCGGCTGGGGCGGGGCTGAGACCCTCGGCGACTACGCGCACGTCTACATGTACGCCCAGCGCACCGCCGACGACCGGATCGCGTTCGGCGGCCGCGGGATCCCGTACCGCTACGGCTCGCGGGTGGACACCGACGGCCTCACCCCGCAGGCCACCATCGACAGCCTGACCGCGCTACTGCACCGGTTCTTCCCGGCGACCACCACCAGCCGGGTCGATCACGCCTGGTCCGGGGTGCTCGGCGTCCCGCGCGACTGGACGGCCACGGTCGGCCTCGATCCGCGCACGGGCCTGGGCTGGGCCGGTGGCTACGTCGGGACCGGGGTGGCCACCACCAACCTGGCCGGACGGACCCTGGCCGACCTGATCCTGGGTCGGGACAGTGACCTCACCCGGCTGCCGTGGGTGGGACGCCGGGTGCGCAAGTGGGAGCCGGAGCCGCTGCGTTGGCTGGGGGTGCAGGCGATCTATGCCGGTTACCGCGCCGGCGACCGGCAGGAACAGCACGGGCGTGCCACCACGGCCCCGATCGCCCGGGTGTCCGACCTGATTTCGGGCCACTGAAGCGGCCCGGGCCGACGATGGCCGCCCTCAGTCGATGACCTCGAAGTCCGCGCGGAGTTGACGCTCGCCTTCCGAACTCGGTCCGACACGCAGTTCGAAGGCGCCAGGTTCGACGACGCGCCGACCTTCGGCGTCGACGATGCTGCAGGCGGCGACCGGCACCTCGATCGAGGCGGTCGCAGCCTGGCCGGGAGCGACCTCGACCTGAACGAAGCCCTTCAACTCCTGGTCAGCCCACGAGGCGCTGGTCACCTTGTCGCTGACGTAGGCCTGGACGGTCTCCCGCACCGATCGGTGCCCGCGATTGTGCACCGTCACCCTCGCCTGCACCGTGTCGGACGGGCCGAGTCGGTCGCTGTCGAGCTGGAGGTCGCGGTACTCGACCTGGCTGTAGCTCAGGCCGTGGCCGAAGGCGAACAGTGGCTGCTGCGTGAGGTCGGCGTACCGTCCGCCGTGCTGGCCGCGGACCTGGTTGTAATACACCGGCTGCTGGCCGACGTGGCGGGCGAACGACAGGGGCAGGCGTCCGGTGGGCTCGATCAGTCCCAGCACCAGTTCGGCGATGGCTTGGCCGCCGCGCATCCCCGGATTGAAGGCGGCGATGATCGCTCCGGCGGTCAGCGCCGAGGCAGGCAGGGTGCTCGGCTTGGACGCCACCAGCACCACCACCATCGGGGTACCGGTCGCCGCGATCGCGTCCAACAAGGCGGTTTGCCCACCCTGAAGGTCGAGGGTCGCGGTCGAGCGGCCTTCGCCGGTCAAGGCGATGGTGTCGCCCACCACCACGACCGCAAGATCGGCCGCGCTCGCGGCGGCCACGGCCTCGGCGATCAGGCCCGGATCGGGGTCGGCGGGTACGAAGATGTCGGGACGCGGCTGGCCGTCGGGGAAGTGGCTGCCGGCAGGGTCGGGGACGAGGTGGCCGATCTCGGCACCGAGGTGATGGCTGATCCGCCAGTGCTGCGGCGCCACCTGGCCGAAGCCGTCGAGGACGGTCTGAATCGCAGACCGCGGCTGGCCGTCGGGCAGCCACCCGACCTGTCCGGACGCCCCGGCCCAGTCGCCGAGCATGGCCTGGGGATCGTCGGCGTTCGGGCCGATCACCGCGATGGTTCGCACCGACTCGCTGGTCGCGCGTCCGTCCGTGTCGGCGGATAGCCCGCCGTCGAACGGCAGGGTCTGGTTGTTGGTCAGCAGCACCAGACTGCGCCGGGCGATCTCGAGGTTGGCGGCAGTGTGGGCCGGGTTGGCGATGGTGGCTTGGCGGGCGAGGTCGGGGTGGCGGGGGTTCTCGAACAATCCCAGGCGGAACTTCAGCCGCAGGATCCGGCGCACCGCCGCGTCGAGTTCGGCATGGCTGACCCGGCCTTCGGCCAGCGCTGCCAAGGCGCCCTCGAAGAAGGTGGGCGTGGTCATGATCACGTCGTTTCCGGCCGCGATCGCCACGGCGGCGGCCTCGGTGATGTCGAGGCAGACCTGCTGCTCCCACACCATTCGCCCCACGTTGTCCCAGTCGGTGACCAGCAGACCGTCGTAGCCCCACTCGCCCTTGAGTACGTCGCGGATCAGCCAGCGGTTGGCGGTGATCGGCACCCCGTCCATCGATTGGTAGCCGAGCATGAAGGTTCCGGCGCCCGCCTCGGCGGCGGCCTGGAACGGGGGCAGGAACCAGGAACGCAGCTTGCGTCGACTGATGTCGGCCTCGCTGGCGTCCCGACCGCCCTGGGTCTCGGAGTAGCCCGCGAAGTGCTTGGCGCAGGCCAGAACCGAGTCGGGGTCGCTCAGCCCGCGGCCTTGGTAGCCGCGGATCATCGCGGTGCCGAGCTCGCTGATCAGGTAGGGGTCCTCGCCGAAGGTTTCGTTGACCCGGCCCCAGCGCAGGTCGCGGGTGATGCACAGCACCGGTGAGAACGTCCAGTGCATGCCGGTGGCGGCCATCTCGGTGGCGGTGATGCGCCCGGCGTGGGTGATCAGGTCGCGGTCCCAGGTGCAGGCCATCGACAGTTGGGTGCCGAAGATGGTCGCCCCTGGCCAGAACGAGTGACCGTGGATGCCGTCGTCGGCCACCAGGAGCGGAATGCCCAAGCGGGTGGCGGCGGCGAGGCGATGGGCCTCGCCCATCAGCTCCGGCGAGGTGTGCAGAATGCTCCCGGCTCGCCGCACGCTGATGGCCTCGTCCAGGTCGCCGCGTGCGTCCAACATCAGCATCTGGCCGACCTTCTCCTCGGTCGTCATCCGGGAGAGGAGGTCGTCGACCCGGGTCTCGACGTCGGCGTGGGGGTCGAGGTAGGCGGGAGTCGTCATCGCCGGGACGCCGATCAGTCGGCGCGAGCGGCGCTGACAGCCGCCGTCAGGCCGGTGGACAGGATGTCGACGTCGGTGAGGATGGTGAGCCAGTCGACACCGCGGCCCCGCCACTCACGAGCCATCTCCACGTCCGAGCAGTGCAGTCCCACCGGCTTACCGGCATCGTTGGCGGCGCCCACCACTGAGGCCAGCAACTCGTCGACCGCTGCGCTGGTGCGGTAGGTCTGCCGACCCAGTCCACACGACAGCTCCAGATCGTTGGGCCC
>CAZLJN010000127.1:0-7135 GCA_964559815.1 uncultured Propionibacteriaceae bacterium | reverse complement strand
GCAGGGCGGCGACCGAGTGGTAACTGTGCACCAGCCGGACGCCCCGACGCCGCGCCACTGGCAGCGCGGCCACCCCCGACATCCAGTGGTGGGTGTGGAACAGGTCGACGTCACCCAGAGCGTCCAGGCCGGCGGAGAACTCGTCCAGATGATCGTCGATGCGGCTCTTCGGCAGCGCCTCGGGCGGACCGGCGTCCAGGTGGTGGAGGGTCACGCCGGGAGCAAGCTCGATCTGGTCGGGATCCTCGGGCGAACTGCGCCGGGTCACCATCTCGACCCGGAATCCCAAGGTGGCCAGCTCGAAGGCCTGGCACCGCTCGACCACGTTCATCCCGCCCGCGTCACCGGACCCGGGCAGATGGGCGGGCGAAGTGTGCATGGAGACGATGCACAGAGTCGTCGGTGCGGTCACTCGCCGAGCATAACCCGCAGTGACGGCCACGGTCGGGGCGCTGAACCGTGACAGACTGGGTCGGTGACCGCCCAATCCGCCCCCACCAGCAGCGCGGCACCCGCAGGCGCGCGCCGGGCGCTGTTCCTGGTGATCCTGGCCAGTCTGGGCATGATCGGTCCGTTCTCGATCGACACGATGTTTCCGGCGTTCGCCCGGATGGGCGCCGAGTTCGGTGCCAGCGAGCTGGCGCTGCAGCAGATCATCAGCTCCTACATGCTCACCTTCGCGGTGATGAGCCTGGTGCACGGCCCGCTGTCGGACGCGCTGGGCCGCAAGCCGATGGTCGTGGCCGGGACGATCGTCTACATCGGCGCGTCGGTCGGTTGCGCACTGGCCCCCAACCTGGGGGTGCTGCTGGTGTTCCGCGCCCTGCAGGGGCTCAGCGCCGGCGCGGGAGCGATCATCAGCCGCGCCATGGTGCGCGACGTGTTCGCCGACGCCCAGGCGCAGCGGACGATGAGTCACATCGCCATGATCTTCGGGCTGGCGCCGGCGTTGGCACCGGTGGTGGGTGGCTTGCTGCTCGGGTTCAGCGGGTGGCGGATCATCTTCTGGTTCCTGGTGGTCGTCGGGGTGGCCATGCTCGCCCTGGTGGTGTTCTTCCTGCCCGAGACCCATCCGGCCGAGCGGCGTACCCCGGTGAAGGTGCGCGACCTCGCCGGCGGGCTGTGGTCGGTGGCCCGCGACCCGGCCGGACGACGCCTCAGCTTCGCCGCCATGTTCAACAACGGGGCGATGTTCCTCTACGTGTCCTCAGCCCCGCTGCTGGTCGGCAACCTGCTGCGACTGGGCGAGCAGGACTACTGGATGCTGTTCGTCCCGCTGATCTCGGGCATGGTGATCGGCTCCTGGGTGTCGGGACGGTTGGCCGGGCGCCTGTCCGGCGCCCGGATCGCCAACCTGGGCTATGTCATCAGCCTGTCGGCGGGCGCGGTGAATGTGGGGGTCTCATTGATCCCGGGAACCACCACGCTGCCGTGGGCGGTGCTGCTGCTGCCGGTGCTCACCTTCGGAATCGCCTTGACCTTCCCGGTGGTGACCTTGGCCATGCTCGACCTGTTCCCGGCGGCCCGCGGGTCGGCGTCCTCGGTGCAGAACTTCGTCGCACTGCTCGGAAACACTCTGGTCTCGGGCCTCCTCGCCCCCGCACTGGGCTTCTCGCTGACCGCCCTGGCCCTGGGCTCGTTCGGCTACACCGTGGTCGGCGCTCTGCTGTGGCGGCGCCATCTGGTCACCACCCCGATCGCACCGCACGGCACCCCGGACGCCCCCGCGTTCGAGCCGGTCGAGTGAGCGGCCATACTGAGTCGGTGATCTCCCGCCCGCTCGCCGGCAGCGTGGTCGTGGTCTCGATCGTGGCGGCACTCAGTGGCTGCGCGTCGCTCCCGTCCGAGCCTCTACCCGCTCCCACCGCTTCCCTCTCCTCGTCGGAGACCGTGGTGGTGACCTCCACCGCTGACGGCGACACCTTCACCGGCCGGGACGCCGCCGGGGCCAAAGTGAAGGTGCGGCTGCTCGGTATCGACGCCCCCGAGACCGCCCACAACGGCCAACCGGCGGCCTGTGGCGGCAATGCGGCGGCCGCGCGGCTGCAGGGGCTGATCAAGGGAAAGACCGTCACCGTGATCGCCGATGCCCGCTCCGACAGCGTCGACAAATACCAGCGCCGGCTGCGCTACGTCGAAGTCGATGGACGCGATGTCGCGCTCGTCCTGATCAGTGAGGGGCTGGCCGAGGCGTGGTATCCGAACTCGGAGCCGCGTCCGCAGCGCTTCGGGACCTATGCCGACGCGCAGCGGTCAGCCCGCGAATCACGGGTGGGCTCCTGGCAGACCTGTGACAAGCTGGGACGGTGAAGCAGGCGACGGATCAGATCATCATTCGGCGCGCCGATCTGCGCCTGGAAATCCTTCCCTTAGGCGCAACGCTGCGCCGACTGGAGGTCGCCATCGCGGGCGGCTGGCGCAACATCACCCTGGGCCACCCCACGCTGGCCGATTACCGCACCAACCCGGGCTACCTGGGGGCCAGCGTCGGCCGCTTCGCGAACCGCATCGACCATGCCCGGTTCCGCTTGGACGGAGTCGAATACGCCCTGGCGGCCAACGCGGCGCCCAATCACATCCACGGCGGGCCAGGAGGCTTCTCCGCCCGGACGTGGGACGTCCTCGGCGTCGGCGACGACTGGGCGGAGTTCGGGTTGACCAGCGCAGATGGCGATCAGGGCTACCCCGGCGAAGTGGTGGCACGCGCCCACTACCTGGTGGGCGACGACGGGGTCGAGATCACCTATACCGCGACGACCTCGGCGCCGACCGTGGTGAATCTGACCAACCACGCCTATTTCAACCTTGACGGCGAGGGCAGCGGCACCATCGAAGCTCACCAGCTGATGGTCGATGCCGACACCTTCACCGTGCTCCGGGCCGACGGCGTGCCCACCGGCGAGATCCACTCCGTCGAGGGCACCGGGCTGGACTTCCGTTCACCGCAGACGATCGGCGCGGCGCGGGCGCAGGTGGTGGCCAATGGGTGGGGCCGCGACGGCGGCATCGACCACAACTTCGCGGTGAACGGCTCCGGGATGCGCCGCCATGCGGTGCTGTCGACGTCCGATCTCAGCCTGACCGTCTTCAGCGATTTGCCCGGCGTGCAGGTGTACACCGGCAACCACATGGCCGGTGAGCCGGGGACGTCCGGCGCCCCGTATCCGGCATTCGCAGGGGTCGCTCTGGAGACCCAGGCGTTCCCGGATTCCCCCAACCATGACAACTTCCCCAGCGGGGTGTTGCGGCCCGGTCAGGAGTACCGGACGACCACCCGCTGGCAGCTCTCCTGAGCATGGTCGAGGCCACTTTGGACTCTTATAGCGGAGGTTCGTCACAGCTGTAACCCGACACGCCGACGACACGCCGATCGGCGCGAAAGTTCTCGATTTTCCGGCCGAAAACCTCTTGCACGGGCGGCCCAACAGGACTAGAAATCTTCTTACCGGATCACTTCGGTGGTTCGGGGATCGGAAGCAGGAAGTCAGCCAGCTGGCGGTTCGCCGCCGGGGCCCCCGGTGATGCGTGGGGTGTGTTGACTGGTCGCTTTCGGTGATTCGGTTCTGGCCATCACGCCAGGTCGAGGGATGGCCCCGGAGACTCATACTCACCGGGGCCTTTTCCCTTGTCCGGAGCGATTTCTCCGCACCCGAGAGCCGCGCGGGATTGTCGGACTCACCCGTCCACGACGAACGCCGACGATGCCTCCCTGCGTGGTTTCGACAGGCCCAACCCAAGGGTTACGACAGACTCATCCAGCTGGGGCATGCGCAGCCGTGGTGGGGTTCCTACAGGCCCTGACGCAGCGCCTCGGCCAGCAACTCCTCGCGGCTGGTGGCATTGAGCTTGCGATACAGATTCGTGCGATGGAACTTCACCGTGTTCACCGAGACGTAGAGCTCGCGCGCGATGGCGGTGTTGGTCAGACCTCGCCGCACACCGTCGAGCACCTCCAGCTCACGAGCGGCCAGCCGCAGCGCACCGCGGCTGTCGTGATCGACACCCACATAGGACGACGCCAACCCGAGACTGGCTCGAACGATCGGAGCGACGTTGGCCGGCAGCCGCTCGATCAGCGTGCCGATCTCGTCGGGTGCGGCCAGCACCAGCGGCAGCGGCGCGGACTGGTACTTCAGCCCCGACCCGCCGCGCACCAGGACGGCGATCGCGGTCGCCTCCTCGCCGGCGCGAAGGTTGTTCACTGCGGTCAGCAACGCCAACTGCCACGCCACGCGGGGCGCCGACGGCAGCTCGCCATCGGTGGGCAGTTCGGCCGCCCGGGCGGTCCCGGTGCCGATCTGGATCATCCCCTCCAGCAACCGTCGTCCCCACGGCGGCCAGCGATGGGTCGCGCCCGGAGGCAAAGAGCGGATGTAGCCGGACACCTCGGCCAGCGGACGTCCCCAGGAACGTCCGGTCGCGGCCATCACGATGATCTCGGCGAGCAGCGCGTAGCAGCCGGGCGCCTCGTCATGGTGCTGCCAGCCGTCCCAGCGCGGTGAACTCAAGACCTGATCGATCAGTTCGTCGAGACCTTCGCGATTACCCGTAGCGACCAGGGCGACCGCTCGCAGGTAGACCAGCATCGGCCAGTCGGTGGGGTGCGGCAGCCGGAACATGGCGACCCGGGTGAAGGCCTCTGCGCTGGCGAAGTCGCCGCGGTCGAAGGCCTCACCGCTGTCGATGACGCCATGCACCATGTGATCGAACTCCCGGTGGAACTGCCGGGGTGCCAGCTGCACCGTCCGCAGTTCGGCACGGGCCGTCCCCAGGAACACCGCAGCCATGCGCAGCGTCGAGATCAGGGTGCTCAGCCGCAACTCGCCGACACCGCCGACCAACTCCGGACTACGCCGCAGCCGCGACAGCAGGGCCTGCGCGATTCCCGGAACCAGGTCGATGCGGCCCAGCTGCACCATCGTCTTGACCATCAGCAGAGCATCGGACACGAAGCCGGGACCGATCAGCTCGGCCCACTCCTCCGGCTTGGACTGGATGAGCGAAGCCCAGCGAATCGTGGCACGGATCGCGATACCCACCTCGCCGACGCCCAGCGCCAAGGTGGACGCTTTGGCCAGATAAGTGAGCTGATCGGCGACACTGCCGCCGATCGCGCCGGACAACACGGCACGCTGGGCATTGGCCAGCTCGGGATCACCCGAGGACTCCCCTCGGCTGGGCTGCACCAGGGTCGCGACCACCAGAAGGTTCGGGAAGTCCCGCAGCACCCCCGGGTCGAGAGCGACGAACGTCTCCAAGAGCAGGGTGCCGTCGGCGTCCACCAACTCCCACAGCCACTCGGCAGCAACCGCGTCCGCCTCAGCGAGGGACTGATTGGCCACCAGCATGGCCACTGCGAGCGCCGGCTCACCGCATTGGCGCGCGCAGTCGGCGATCAGCGCCCGATCCGGAGCGGCAGCTTCGGAGTCGCCGGGCCACACCTGCATCAAGTGCCAACGCACCGCGGGGTACCACGCGAATTGGCGCGCCGCGCTCAGGCCCTGGACGATCGTTCCCGATCCCATTCGCGGGAGCCGGGAAAACAGGTATTCGGCGCGCTCGGCGCCATACAGGCAGGTGACTAACTCCGGGCTGATCACCGGCACTTCAGCCAGCAGTCGCATCTGACTATGGAATTCGGCAGCTCCTTCGCGCTGCGGAGTCCAACCGCCGATGGCCTGCTCGATGCTGATCGTGCCGGCCAGGCACTCCTCGCCGAACAACTCGATGACGCGTTCCACCAGCACCGGCACACCATGGGTCGCGTCCAGAATGGCCCGGACGGTGATCTCGGTGGCCGATGGCAACGCTTCGGCCAGCATCGCCGCAACCTCCACGCTGGTGTAGGCCAGTTCGGCATCACCGATCACCTGGTGGCTCGCCTGCGCGGCCACGGCCAGGTTGATCAGTTGCTGGGCGTCGACGGCGGTGGCCACCAACCGGAAGCCCGGCAGCCGAGCGGCGAGATCGATCAACGCCTGGGCGGCCAGCCTCGGCAACTCGTCCATGCGCTGGACGCCAAGGGTGATCGGCTCGCTCGATTGCTCCACCGCCTCGCGAATCGGTGAAACAAAAGCGTCCCAATCTGCGGCCTCGGTTGCATTCGATTCAACGGTAAATCCAGCGACCTGCAATTGATAGGCGAGGCGTGCCGCCATCACCGACGGCGAAAGCTGGCGATGATCGAACTCCACCAGAACCCGCGGGCCGGCCATTTCCTGATCGACCCAGGCCTGCATCAGGGCGCTCTTATGAGTGCCGACGCCGCCTTCCACGAAGATCGTCGGTGTGGCTGCATTGAGAAGTGCCAGCAGCCGTTTACGGGTCGGTGGTGTCAGGGTTGCTCCTTGGCGGGTGAGCGGTCACAGGGCCTCTGGCTGTGCTATTCGCCGCGGTTCCCCACGCCATTGTGCACGACCACAGCCTTCACCGGAACTCTGTACACCCATCATGCGGAACCGCTATCAACCACAAGTTGATCTATCGCGGCGACTGCACCGATCGAAGGCGGGCGGGATTACTACGCAGCACCACGATCGCACCAGCGAAAAGGAGCCCCAGCATCGGCATTGCCGACACCGAAAGATCAACCAGCCCACCGATTGGCGCACCGACCGAGCCTGCGTCACTCACCGCCAGTTCAACCTGGGGGGTGCCGTGGTCGGGTCGCCGCATCGACCCGACCACGGACGTTTTCGGGGTGACCCGCGGGGACGGCAGGGTCACCCCGTCCGAGACTCCATCTGTGACCGATCGCCATTGATCGGACCCTTGGATCCCGGTGCTACCAAACGCAACCCCCGCCTGAGTGGTACTCCGTTGTACCGCGGTGGAAGCGTCCGGAAGGGGGCTAGCGGAAGCTGATTGGGCGCCCTTCACGGCTCCCAGGAGGAGCGCAAGCAGGGCGCCCAAGAGAGCAAGAACAAGGACCATCCAGGAGCGGAGGGGTGTCCTTCGGCGCGGTAAGGACACCCCGCGATCGTGCGATGCGGCCGGAACGGTCACGTCACACTCCCTCCTTGAGGCCCCTCTTGCCTCGATGTGTCCGGCCCCCCGGCTACGGACGTGCCCGACTCTAGGGGGAGCCGCTTCGGCGATGGGAGGGCTGCAACCCCTATCCACCCGAAGCCCACCC
>CAZLJN010000126.1:3786-7157 GCA_964559815.1 uncultured Propionibacteriaceae bacterium | reverse complement strand
CTGCGCAGGAGACGTGGTACGCGCTGGCAGGGTTGGCCGAGCGCATCGGCAGCACCCAGACCATTGCCGCCGAGCGGCTGCGCAACGCCTCGGCGATCACCACCGAGGATCGACCGGGCCGTGATCCGGAAGCGATCGAGCGCGAAGCCGCCGACATTCGGGCTGCCGAGGCCGAACTCGCCACCCAGGTGGAGGCACTGGCGGCCGCCCTGGCGACGGCGACCCAGGCGCGGACAGCCGCCGAGGCCACCCATGCGGCCGCTGAACAGCACTACGCCGCCCAGCAGCGCGCGATCGCCGACCGGCGTGAAGGCTTGGCTCGCCTGGTGGGCGAGGTGAACACCTTGCGTAGCCGGGTGGAGGCGGCCGCGTCCGAGATCGAGCGGCTGGCCGAGGCCCGCGCGAAGGCCGATCAGCGGGGCGCTGAGGCCAAACACCGCTTCGCCGAGTTGGAGACCCGGCTGGCCGGGTTGAGCGCGGGAGAGACCGGGCTGGACGCCGCCTACGAGGCTGCCGCCGCCCGCGCCGAAGCCGCCGAGGCCGAGATGCAGCAACTCAATGAGGCCCTGCGTAATGCCGGTGCCGAGCGGGGTGCCTTGGCGGCCCGGGCCGAAGCCCTGGCGCTGGGCCTGGACCAGCGCGACGGCAGTGCCGCGCTGCTGGCTGCCGGTAACCGTCTGGACGGTCTGCTGGGTTCGGTCGCCGCGCTGATCAAGGTTCAACCCGGTGACCAGGTCGCGATCGCCGCCGCGCTAGGGGCGGCGGCGGACGCGGTCGCGGTCACCGGGGTGGACGCGGCCGTGGCAGCCTTCGACCACCTCAAGGCCGAGGATCTGGGCCGAGCCGGCCTGCTGTTGGGCGGCGGGCCGAGCGAGGCGCGCTCGTCCTGGCCGGCGCTGCCCGGCGGTGCCCGGTGGGCGATCGACGCGGTGAGCTGCGAGAAGCCCCTGGAGGCGCCGATGCAGCGGCTGCTGTTCAAGGTGGCGATCGTGACCGACGTGGCGGCGGCGCGGAGCCTGATCGCCGACCTGCCCGAGGTGACCGCGGTCACCGCTGAGGGTGATCTGCTCAGTTCGTGGTTCGCCGCTGGCGGTTCGGCCGCCCAGCCGTCGGTGCTGGAGGTGCAGGCAGCCCTGGACGAGGCCAACGCCAAGCTGGCCGCCGCTCAAGGCGAGGCCGAACGGCTCACCTTCGCTCTGGCGAAGGCGACCGCCGAACATGGCGAGGCCCAGCAGCTCGCGGAGGCGGCGCTGGCCCGCCTGCACGAGTCCGATGCGGAGCACGCCGCGCTCGCCGAGGAAGCCGCCGAGCTGAACCAGGCCGCGCGCGCTGCCCAGGCTGAGGCCGGACGGCTGGAGGACGCGGCGCGCCAGGCGTCCGAATCGCGTGACTCCTCGCTGGCTCACCTGGACGAGCTGGAGCGCCGCCTGGAGCTCGCCGAGGCCCAGACCGAGATGAGTGAGGCCGACCCGACCGATCGGGACCGCAGCTCCGATGCCGCGCGTGCCGCCCGCGCCGCCGAGATGGACGCCCGGCTGGCGCTGAGGACGATGGAGGAACGCGCTCGCGCCTTGGCCGGACGGGTGGAGAGCCTGACCCGCGCCGCCCAGGCCGAACGGGACGCCCGCGCCCAGGCTGCTGCCCGTCGTGAGCAGTTGCGGCGGGAGGCCGAGACCGCGGCCGCCGTGCAGGTGGCCGCCGACTGGCTGGCCGTCCAGCTGGCGAACTCCCGTGCGTTGGCCGAGGCGGAACGCGTCGCCGCCCAGGGAGCTCGGGCGGCCGCGGAGACCGAGCTGAGCGGTGCTCGGCAGCGGGGCCGTGAGTTGGCCAAGGAGTTCGAGGGCATGGTCGACACCGTCCATCGCGACGAGTTGGCCCGCGCCCAGCAGCAGATGAAGATCGAGGCGCTGACCGAGAAGGCCCTGGCCGAACTGGGGATGGAAGCCGAGGCGCTGCTGGCCGACTACGGGCCGCAGGTACCGGTGCCGGTGATCAGCGTCGAACCCGCCGAGGACGGTGCCGAGCCGGAGACCGTGCCGTTCGTGCGGGTCGAGCAGGAGAAGCGGCTACGGGCTGCTGAGCGCGACCTGACCGTGCTGGGCCGGGTGAATCCGCTGGCGCTGGAGGAGTTCGAGGCGCTCAGTGAGCGGCACACCTTCCTGGCCGAGCAACTGGTCGACCTCCGCAAGACCCGCGACGACCTGGTCGACATCATCAACGACGTGGACGCTCGGGTGCAGGACGTGTTCGCCGCCGCCTACGCCGACGTCGAAGCCGCCTTCGCCGATGCGTTCTCCCGCCTGTTCCCCGGTGGCGAAGGACGCCTGGTGCTCACCGAACCGGGGGAGTGGCTCACCACCGGCGTGGACGTGGAGGCCCGTCCGGCAGGCAAGAAGGTCAAGCGCCTGTCGCTGCTGTCCGGCGGCGAACGCTCCTTGGTGGCGGTCGCGTTCTTGGTGGCGCTGTTCAAGGCCCGGCCCAGCCCGTTCTACATCCTGGATGAGGTCGAGGCCGCGCTGGACGACGTGAACCTGGGCCGGTTGCTGGAGATCTACCAGGAATTGCGAGCCGACAGCCAATTGCTGGTTATCACTCACCAGAAGCGCACCATGGAGATTGCCGACGCCCTCTACGGCGTGACCATGCGCGCCGACGGCGTCACTACGGTGATCAGTCAGCGGCTGAGGGAAAGCTGAATCCACCTAGGAAACCCCTGAGCCGCTGGGTTGGCGCATTTCACTAAGGCATACTGGGTGAGGTTCGCCAAAATGAAGGGGATTTTCTCGTGGTACTCGCCTGGGTTTCGACCGCGGTGATCTTGTTGATCGCTGTGGTGATCATCCTGGTGGTGGCCGTGGGGATGGGTCCCTGGGCCCACCGGGCGCCGGAGATCGCCGAGGTGGCGGCCACGACGGCGCGGCACATGAACGGCGACGCGGAGCCTCCGAAGGTGCTTGTGGACCTCTTCGATGAGATCCCTGAGCTGCGTCCCTCCGCGCGTAGCGCGACCTCTGCGCCGTCGGTGAGCACCGACGGCGCCGCCAGCGCCGACGCGCGCTGAGCAGCGCGGGCCTACCCGTAGACTCCCAGGGTGGATTTCTTCTGGATCATTCTCGGCAGCGTTGTTCTGGTACTGCTGATCGCGACCGGCGTCCTCATCTTCGGCCAGCAGAAAGCACTGCCGCCGACCGACCAGCCGGAGGCCTTGGCCCCATCGGCAGATGAGGTCGTCGCGCCGGCGGAACCGGTCGCCGCGGAGCCGGAAGCTGCGGCCGATGTGCCCGAGCCGGCGGCATCGCGACTGAGCCGACTGCGTCGCAAGCTCTCGGCGAGCACCAATCCGTTCGCCCGCGGCTTGCTGTCTGTGCTGT
>CAZLJN010000126.1:0-3776 GCA_964559815.1 uncultured Propionibacteriaceae bacterium | reverse complement strand
GGCCAACGTTGCACTGCTGTCGAACGACACCGTGCTGTCGGTGCTGTCGGCCGACCGGTTGGACGCCGAGGTCTGGGACGACCTGGAAGCCACCTTGATCACTGCCGATCTGGGCGTCGGCCCGACCGATGAACTGGTGACCGCTTTGCGCCAGGAACTGTCGATCGACGGGGTCGCCGACCCGGCCGCTGCCAAGAAGGTGCTGCGCACCGAGTTGCTGAAGCTGGTCGACCCGAGCCTGGACCGCAGTCTGCGGACCACCGGCGCCGACGGGCTGCCGGGCGTCGTGCTGGTGGTCGGTGTGAACGGCACCGGCAAGACCACCACCGTGGGCAAGCTGGCCCGGCTGCTGGTGGCCGACGGCCGTCGGGTGCTGCTGGCTGCGGCCGATACCTTCCGTGCCGCGGCTGCCGACCAGTTGCAGACGTGGGGATCCCGGGTCGGCGTCGAGGTCGTCCGCGGACCCGAGGGCGGGGACCCGGCCGCGGTCGCGTTCGACGCCGTCACCCAGGGCATCGCCGATGGTGCCTCGGTCGTGGTGGTCGACACCGCCGGACGGCTGCACACCAAGGCCGGCCTGATGGACGAGCTGGGCAAGATCAAGCGGGTCATTGAGCGCAAGGCTCCGGTGACCGAGGTGCTGCTGCTGATCGACGCCACCACCGGGCAGAACGGGCTCGCCCAAGCGCGGGTCTTCGCCGAAGTGGTCGACGTCACCGGCATCGTGCTCAGCAAGCTGGACGGTTCGGCCAAGGGCGGCATCGTGGTGCCCGTGCAGCGCGAGCTGGGGGTGCCGGTGAAGCTGATCGGGTTGGGGGAGGGACCGGACGATCTGGCCGCCTTCGATCCCGAGGTGTTCGTCGACGCGCTGCTGGAGGAGTGATGGTGCAGCTGCGCGCGGCCACCCCGTCCGACCTGTCGGCGATCGCGGCGATCTACAACCAGTCGGTGCTCGACAGCACGGCCAGCTGGGACTACGAGCCCTGGACCCCGGCCCAGCACGCCGACTGGTACGCCTACAAGGTCGAGCGCGGCTTCCCCTTGCTGGTGGCGGTCGAGGACGGCCAGGTGCTCGGCTATGCCAGCTATGGGGAGTTCCGGCACAAGGTCGGCTTCGACTCCACTCGCGAGCACAGCGTCTACGTGGCCCCTGCGGCGCACGGCCGGGGCGTGGGCCGGGCACTGATGGGTGCCCTGATCGAACAGGCTCGCGCCAACGGCGTCCACGTCCTTGTCGGTGGGCTGAGCTCCGACAATGAGGCGTCGCTGAAGCTGCACGCCGCGTTGGGTTTCGTGGAGGTGGCGCGGATGCCCGAGGTGGGACGCAAGTTCGACCGCTGGCTCGACCTGGTGTTCGTGCAGCTCATCCTCTGACCACGCGCCGGTAGGATGTGCCCCGGCCACACCAACGAGCGTTAGGCAAGCCTTGTTCGACACTCTTTCTGATCGCCTCTCGGCGGTATTCCGCAACCTGCGCGGCAAGGGACGGCTCACCGAAGCCGACCTGACCGAAACGCTGCGCGAGATCCGACTGGCTCTGCTCGAGGCCGACGTCAACCTGGGCGTGGTCAAGGACTTCATCGCTGCGGTCAGGGAGAAGGCTGTCGGCGCGCAGATCCATGCCGCCCTGAACCCGGCCCAGCAGATCATTCAGATCGTCAACGCCGAACTCACCGAGATCCTCGGCGGCCAGACCCGGCAGCTGCGGTTCGCCAAGCAGCCGCCCACGGTGATCATGCTGGCCGGTCTGCAGGGTGCGGGTAAGACCACGCTGGCCGGCAAGCTCGGCAAGTGGCTGAAGGACCAGGGCCACTCGCCCTTGCTGGTCGCGGCCGACTTGCAGCGTCCGAACGCGGTGACCCAGCTGCAGGTGGTCGGCGAACGCGCCGGCGTCCATGTGTTCGCCCCAGAGCCCGGCAACGGGGTGGGCGATCCGGTGGCGGTGGCGCGGGCCGCCATCACTCAGGCCACCACCAAGTTGTACGACGTGGTCATCGTCGATACGGCCGGACGCCTCGGCGTCGACGCCGAACTGATGAAGCAGGCCGCCGACATCCGTGACGCGGTCAACCCCACCGAAGTGCTGTTCGTCGTCGACGCGATGATCGGCCAGGATGCGGTCAACACCGCCAACGCCTTCGCCGAGGGCGTCGGCTTCGACGGTGTGGTGCTGTCCAAGCTGGACGGCGATGCCCGCGGCGGTGCGGCCCTATCGATCGCCAAGGTCACCGGCAAGCCGATCATGTTCGCCTCCAATGGCGAGGGCCTGGGCGACTTCGGCGCCTTCCACCCTGACCGGATGGCCGGTCGGATCCTCGACCTGGGCGACATGCTCACCCTGATCGAGCAGGCGCAGAAGACCTTCGACGCTGAGGAGAGCGCCCGGGCGGCCGAAAAACTGCTCGGCGGCAAGGGCGACTTCGGCCTGGACGACTTCCTGCAGCAGATGCAGGCCGTCCGCCGGATGGGTCCGCTGTCGAAGATTCTGGGAATGATGCCCGGGATGGGGCAGATGAAGGATCAGATCGCCGGTATCGATGAGCGCGAGATCGACCGGATCGAGGCCATCATTTACTCGATGACGCCGACCGAGCGCTCCGATCCGAAGATCCTCAACGGGTCGCGCCGGTTGCGCATCGCCAACGGTTCGGGCACGAAGGTGTCCGACGTGAATGCCTTGGTGAAGCGGTTCACCGAGGCCAAGAAGCTGATGCAGCAGATGGCCGGTGGCGGCATGCCCGCGATGCCCGGAATGCCCGGCGGCGGGTTCGCCGGTGGTGGCAAGAAGCGTCAGGCCAAAGCCGCGAAGAAGCGCAAGGGCCCGGTGGGGCCGCCGCGTCCGGCCGGTGCGGTGGCGCCGACCCCGCCGCAGGCTCCGGGCGGCGCCTTCGGCCTCCCCGCGCAGGCGCCGACGGCCCCGGGTGACTTCCAGCTGCCGCCGGAGCTGGCCAAGCTGTTCGACCAGAAGTGAGCCGATCGAGAATCGGGCGTCCCACGCTGTGACTTTCTGGCCGCCTGCGGCCAGTTGTAAGTGAGGAGCTCGTCGCCTCTCGTCACCAACGGTGGCTGCGACGGTGCTCAGTGGGGGAGGTCGCGGTGGAGGTCGAAGCGCAACGCGTCACCGATGGTGACGTGACCGGTGAGACCGCCGCCGAGGCCCTGGACACCCAGGCCGTGGTCGTGCGCTACGAGTCGATGGTTTACGGCATCGCTGTGACCCACACCGGATGCCGAGGCGACGCCGATGATGTGTTCCAGGACGTCTTCTTGACCTACCACCGACGCCAGCCGGAGTTCCGCAGCGAGGAGCATCGCAAGGCCTGGCTGATCACCACCACCATCAACTGCGCCCGCCAATTCGCCCGGAGTTCCTGGCGTACTCGCGTGGTGCCGCTGACCACCGGCGCGGTGGACGCCGCCCCGGCGCAGTTCGAGTTCGCCACGGTCGAGCAGAACGCGCTGTTCGCAGCGCTGTCAGCCCTGCCGTCCGCCTATCGCTCGGTCCTGCACCTGTTCTACTTCGAGGATCTGCCGATCATGCGGATCGCCGAGATTCTGGAACTGACGGCGTCCACGGTGAAGATGCGGCTGTCCCGCGGCCGGGCGTTGATGCGTGAACAACTCACCCAAGGAGTGTTCGATGACTGACACGATCTTCCGCCAGATGGCCGAGCAGATGCGGCCCGACCCCGACCTGCGCGCCGACCTCTTCGCTCAGATCGAGGCGGACGCCGAACCTACTGCGACCCGGCGGTCGCGCCTCCCGCAGTCGCGTC
>CAZLJN010000125.1:0-7159 GCA_964559815.1 uncultured Propionibacteriaceae bacterium | reverse complement strand
GCAGCGGATGCCGCCCCAGGGTGGGGTCGTCCTTCGGGCCGCACAGCACCGCCTCCAGGTCGAGGAAGCGGGCACTGGGAAGGTGCCCTTCCAGGTAGCGGGCGTAACCGGCGCCGGGATCTTCACCCAACCGCCAGCGCACATCGAGGAGCTGAGCTCCGCCGTTCACTGCGTCGGGCAGATCGTTGACGTTGACCAAGACGTCTCTTCGGGAGGACACGCCGTTCACTTTAGAACGAACAACCCAACACCTGCAGGGCAATCATCACCGAGACACGCGCGGCGGCAGCCTCAGCCACCAACGGTGCCATTGCGCAGCAACGAACCGCGGGCGGTCGGCCAGGGAGTGCTTCCCGAAGTGGATCCAGGAACGGTCCACACGTCCAGCCCGTGATCGATCGAGAGGGTGACGATCTCCAAGGTGCCGTCGCCATTGAGGTCGGCGATGGACGGCGCCGCAGCAATACCGACGCCGTTACCGTCGGAATGCTGCTTGGGCACGGTGATCTTGGCGATCTTGTGCCCGCTGGCGCTGAGCACCACCAGCCGTCCGCCCTTGCGGGCGCGTCCGTACATGCCGAAGACCAACTCGGGGCTGCCGTCACCGTTGAAGTCGGCGGCGGTCACCTCGGAGGCGAAGGTGCGCTTCTTTCCGGGCGCATAACCCCAGCGCCACAGGCGCTTGCCGGTGGTGCCATTGATGGCGTAGACGTAGCCGTCATTGCCGGGGAAGACGATGTCGAGGCGGCCGTCGCCATTCACGTCCACCAGCGTCGGAGCCGGGATGCCGTCGGGCGGGTACCAGTCGCCGGATTTGCGGACGATCGGCTTGCCCGTCTTCGGCAAAGTGGTGAAGCCGGCATGCCGCAGGCCTGAGCGGACGCCGCTGGCCTGGGCGCCATCGAGCACCATCACGGCGTGCGCCTGGGTCTGGTACGGGATCTTCTTTTCCAC
The DNA here is from genome assembly GCA_964559815.1 of uncultured Propionibacteriaceae bacterium. GTDB lineage: Bacteria > Actinomycetota > Actinomycetes > Propionibacteriales > Propionibacteriaceae > Propionicimonas. Next base: position 6,205 of record CAZLJN010000125.1, on the reverse strand, counting down.
ATTGGGCACGCCGATCACCTCGGCCAGCCCGTCGCCATTCAGGTCACCGACTGATGGTGGCGAGGCCGTCCATTGCAGCCAGGAGGTCTTCTTCGGGGTTGGCCACGAGCCGGTGTGGCTGTGCATCAGTTTGTTCTCCACCGTCGGCGACAGCCAGCGAATGAACTGACCCCAGCCCAGCCGGCGTCCCTGATAAGCGCTGGCCGGGTTGGTGTAGAAGCTGGAGGCCAGCACCGAGGTGCCGTCATGGTTGAACAGGTTGATCTGGTGGTTGTCGTAGGTGACCACGATCTCCAGCTCCGGGTCATCGTCGAGCTGGCCGATGCCCACGTTGAGCCCGTAGGTGCCGTAGCCGTGGTTGCCGTAGGCGTTGAAATCGGCGTCGTCGCCGCTGCCCTTGAGCCGGTTGTAGCGCGGCCACGCCGGGGTATGCGCGCCGGACGGCTGGTAAAGCTGGCCGTTGGCGGAGAACACGAACACTTGGGCGCCGGTGGAGGAGGTGTTGGTGGTCGTCGCCACCACTTCGATGGTGCCATCGCCGTCGAGGTCGGCGGCGGCCAGCCCGCGCACCTCCGGCTTCTGGCCGCCACTGGCGACCGAGGACGGCCAGCCCGCCTTGGTGACCAGCGCGCCGTCGCGCCACTCGTAGGCGTTGACCGTGCCCGAGCCGCCCACCACGACCTCGGGCTCGCCGTCATGGTTGAGATCGGCGACCACCGACGGGGCGTACACCCGTCCCTTGGTCGCGGTGCCGGTGGCCAGGCGGGTGCCGGTGGCCGAATACACGTAGGTGGAGTACAGCGGGGCGACGATCTCGCGCTGGCCGTCACCGTTGAGGTCGACCAGCGACGGCGAAGAGAACCATCCGGTCTGGCCGGGGTCGATCCGCCGAACGAACTGAGGCTTGGCCACCGCGGCCACCTGTGGAACCACCACCGCCGGTGCCGCAGGTGCGGCGGCAATCGCATCGACGACCGGTTGAGGACTGCCGGCACAGCCGGCGCTGACCGCGAGCGCGGTGATCGTGGGTACTGCGATGGCAATGCTCAACAGCGATCGACCCATTCGGGCACGCTACTGAAGCGGCTCGGCGCCCGGCAAGGCCCGGACGCCCGCAACCCCGGTCAGAAGAGCAGGGCCAGGCCCGGGTTGGACATGATCGTGGCCACCTCGGCAAGGAACTTCGAGGCCATCTCGCCGTCGACCAGCCGATGGTCGAAGGTGAGCGACACCGTGCACACGCTGCGCGGTTCGATCCGCTCGTCCTCACCGGTGCCGACCACCCACGGCTTGCGCCGGATGGTGCCCAGGCACATGATCGCCGCCTCGCCGGGAGACAGGATCGGGGTGCCGCCGTCGACGCCGAAGACGCCGATGTTGGTGATCGTGAACGTGCCATTGGCCAGGTCGTACGGCTGGACCCGGCCTTCGCGCGCCACCGACACCATCGCGTTCAGCGCCTGGGTGAGCTCGACCAGGTTCATCCGTTCGGCGTTCTTGATGTTGGGCACCATCAGACCACGCGGGGTGGCGGCGGCGATGCCCAGGTTCACTGCGCCATGCAGGACGATCTCGTCACGCTCGGCGTCGTAGCTGGAGTTGATCTCGGGGATCTTCGAGATCGCCAGGCAGGCCGCTTTGGCGAACACCAGCAGCGGCGACACCCGCAGCCCGGTGAACTCGCGGCGGGCCTTGAGCAGTTCCAGCATCTCGACGCTGCCGGTGACGTCGGCCTCGATCATGGCGGTGGCCTGCGGTACCTGCAGTGAGGCGGTCATCGACTTGAACATTTCCCGGCGGACGCCGCGCAACGGGGTGCGGCGGTCCCGTCCGGGCAGACCGCCGGCGGCCGCGGCCACCACGTCCTCCGCGGTGATCAGGCCGCCCTGGCCGCTGCCGACCAGTTGGTTCAGGTCGACGCCCAGGTCACGGGCGACCCGACGTACCGCCGGGGTCGCCAGCGGACGACGTCCACTGCGCGCGCCGGCAGACGGACGTCCTGGCGGGGGCAGGTACTCCCCCGACGCGGTGGCGTCCAGCCGGTCGGACGGGGTGACCTCGTCGATCTTGCGGGAGACCGGATTGGCGGTGTCGTAGGCCTCGGCCACCTGATCGGTCTCGGGCACCGCCACCACGCCGCCGCCCTTGCGGGGACGGCGAGCCACCGCGCCGGACTTGGCGCCGTAGCCGACCAGCATCGCGGTGCGCTCGGCCTCGGCGGCCGGCGGAGCGGTCGGCTGCTCGGCGGGCTGCTCGGACGCGGGCGCCGCAGCCTGGTCGAGGGCGTCCAGAATCGGGCCGCTGGCGACCTCGTCAGACACAGTGGCGACGTCCTCGTTGATGCGGATGATCGGGGTGCCGACGGCGACCTCGTCGCCCTCGGCGACCAGCAGCGCGCTTACCACCCCGGCGTACGGGCTGGGCAGTTCGACCAGCGACTTGGCGGTCTCGATCTCGACCAGGATGTCGTTGACGGCCACGGTGTCGCCGACGGCGACCAGCCAACGGACGATCTCGGCCTCTTGGAGGCCTTCACCGGGATCGGGCAATGTGAACTCAGGCATTGGTCATCCTCACCAGGACAGCGATCGGTCGACGGCATCGAGTACCCGATCCAGGTCGGGCAGGTAGGCGTCCTCGACTTTGGACGGCGGGTAGGGCAGGTCGAAGCCGGTCACCCGCAGTACCGGGGCGTCCAGCTCGTAGAAGCAGTTCTGTTGAATGCGGGCGGCGATTTCAGCGCCCAGGCCCAGCGTGCTCACGGCCTCGTGGACGACGATGGCCCGGCCGGTGCGCCGCACCGATTCCAGGATCACCGCGTCGTCCAGCGGCGAGAGCGAACGCAGGTCGACCACCTCGAGGCTGCGACCCTCCTGCTCGGACAGCATCGCCGCTTCCAAGCAGGTGCGCACCATCGGGCCGTAGGTGAGCAGGGTGACGTCCTTGCCGGGCTTGATCACCCGGGCGGAGAACAGCGACAGCTCGGCCGACTGCTGGTCGAGGTCGACCTCGCCCTTGTCGTGGTAGCGGCGTTTGGGCTCGAAGAAGATCACCGGGTCGTCGGCGGCGATGGCCTGCTGGATCATCCAGTAGGCGTCCGACGGCGAGGCCGGCGTGACCACCTTCAACCCGGGGGTGTGGGCGAAGTACGCCTCCGGCGACTCGGAGTGATGCTCGATCGCACCGATCCCGCCGCCGTAGGGAATGCGCACCACGATCGGCATCGCCTGCGCCCCGCCGCTGCGGAAGCGGATCCGCGACACCTGGGAGATGATCTGGTCGAAGGCCGGGTAGACGAAGCCGTCGAACTGGATCTCCACCACCGGACGGTAGCCGCGCAGCGCCAGCCCGACCGCGGTGCCGAGAATGCCGGATTCGGCCAGCGGGGAGTCGATCACCCGGTCGCGTCCGAACTCGGCCTGCAGGCCTTCGGTGACCCGGAACACGCCACCGAGCTTGCCGATGTCCTCACCGGCCAGCAGCACCTTGGGTTCGGCCGCCAGGGCCTTGCGTAGGCCGGCGTTCAGCGCCTTGGCCATGGTCAAAGTGGTCATCGGACCCCCTCGAAGGACGCCTCGTAGGCCAGTTGCTCGTCCCGTTGGCGCAGCAGCAGCTCGGGGGTGTCGGCGTAGACCTGGCCGAAGTAGCTCTCGAAGGGCGGCACCGGCAGCGCCAGGCAGCCGGCCCGCATCCGCTCAGCCACGGCGTCCGACTCGCTGGCCAGGGCGTCCAGCCAGGCGGTGTCGATCGCGCCGACGCGCAGCAGGTAGCTCTTCAGCCGCTCGATCGGATCCTTGGCCCGCCAGCTGTCCTCCTCGGTGGAGGCGCGGTACTTGGTGGGGTCGTCGGACGTGGTGTGGGCGCCCATCCGGTAGGTGTAGGACTCGATCAGCACCGGGCCTTCGCCGCGGCGGGCCCGCTCCATGGCCCACTGGGTGACCGCGCGTACCGCGATCACGTCGTTGCCGTCCACCCGGATGCCGGGGAAGCCGAAGCCGGCAGCGCGGCGATACAGCGGGATCTTCGACTGCAACACCATCGGCTCGCTGATCGCGTACTGGTTGTTCTGGCAGAAGAACACCACCGGGGCGGCGAAGGAGGCGGCGAAGATGAACGCCTCGTTGACGTCGCCCTGGCTGGTGGCGCCGTCGCCGAAGTAGACGATCGTGGCGCCGTTCGCCTCCGGTTCGCTGTTGCCGACCACGCCGTCGCGCTGCTGGGCCATCGCCATGCCGACCGCATGCAGCGTCTGGGTGCCGATGACGAAGGAGTAGTAGTGGAAGTTGTCCGGACGCGACGGCCACACCGTCATGCCGGTGCCGCGGAAGGTGGTCAGTAGATCGACCGGGTCGACGCCGGCGCACCAGGCCACGCCGTGTTCGCGGTAGCTGGGCACGATCAGATCGGGGTTGCGCACGGCGCGGGCGGAGCCGATCTGGGAGGCCTCCTGCCCCAGCAGCGGCGCCCACAAGCCGAGTTCGCCCTTGCGTTGCAGGGCGGTGGCCTCGGTGTCGATGCGCCGGGTGAGGATCATGTCGCGCAGGTCGGCGGCCAGGTCGGCGTCGGTGCCGGTGAAGGAGAAATCGGGGTGCTCGACCCGGTTGCCCTGGGGGTCGAGCAGTTGGACGAAGTCGGGGCCGGGCATGGGCTCGGTCAACGCTGCTCCTGTGTCGCTCTCGGCGTTCGCCGGTGTCGTTGCGCCTGGGCGGGGGCGGCTCCGTCCGCTCAGGTGGGAGAGCCGACGCGGTGGGTACACCGGCGGACCTCCCAGTGAGGGCACCGCTCAGTGTGACCCGAGTCAGCTCCTCGAAGCCATAACCTACGGTTACGTAACCATAAATGTCAATGCTCGGCGGTGCCCAATGCAGGTACGGATCGAGGGTGGTGGTCGAGGAACAGGTGGGGAGTCAGCTGGCCCACTGGCCGGTGAAGAAGCGCCACGCCCACCAGGCCTGGACGGCCAACGCCAGCACCACCAGCGCCCAGTTGAGGGCGATGCGACCTGAGGTGAGCTTGCGGCGTCCACGGCCCTTGGCCAGGTCGTTGCCGAGTTCGTCCCACAGTGGGAACCACAGCAGCACGGCGCGGTTGACGCTCATGAACCAGAACGAGAACGAGAACGCCAACACCTGCAGGCCGACCCACACCGACTCGCCCCAGCGCTTGCGCACCAGCATGATCACCGTGATCAGAACGCCCACCGCCACGCTGACCAGCTCGAAGCGGAACATCTCCGCCCAACCCATCGAGTCGACGTATCCGCCGGGCATGGCCGCCTCGATGGTGTGCAGCACCGCCTCCCACGGCCAGGTGAACTGCCGCGACCAACCCTTCGCCTGGGTGTCGTACCAGACCGTCCAACTGCCCCGCATCAGCCGCAGGTAGACCACGTAGATGCCGAGCACGGCCGCCGGAATCCCCAGCCGGAACACGCGTGCCCACTTCGCCTTCTGTGATCCGGACTGAGTCAGGGCCAGGACGGCCAGAGCGGCGATCAGGAAGACCCCGGAGATTCTGGTCGACATCGCCACGGCGGCCAGGAAGGCCGCTGCCGTCCAGTGTTTGGCCCGCGCCCGCTCCCACGCCCAGAACGCGGCCGCACAGAAGACGGCCTCCGAGTACGGCACCACGGTGAAGACCGCCGCGGGGGCCAGCAGCCAGGCGATCGCCGCCGGAGCGCCGCCGATGCGGTACAGCGCCGCCGCCGCGAAGCCGCTGGCCACCAGCGCCATCAGCGTGCCCATCAGCACCGGGACGGCGCCGGGCACCGAAGAGGTCAGGCGGATCAGCAATGGCCAGCCGGGAAAGAACGCGATCAGGTCGGGGTTGGCATAGCCCTCGGCAGCGATGGTCAGGTAGTGCGCGGCGTCCCAGCCGCTGAGTTGGTCAGAGAGCCTGCGATGCTCGACCAACGCCACCCACACCGCCACCACGGCGATCACCAGACGGCTGCCCAGCCAGGCCTGGACGACCAGCCGGATGTCCTGGTGGCTGCGCGTGGTGCTCATCGGTCAGGTGTTTCCCAGGCCTGCTGATCTCGCCGGGCCTGCACCAGCCAGTCGGCGTCCGGCGCGCGGTCGAACACCCCACCGTCAGGATCGTCGGCACCGTTGGCGCGGTAGACGTCGCCGGAGGGTCGGAACATGTCCACCACCTGTCTCTTATACACATCTCCGAGCCCACGAGACAAGAGGCAATCTCGTAT
>CAZLJN010000124.1:0-7168 GCA_964559815.1 uncultured Propionibacteriaceae bacterium | reverse complement strand
CCGCCTTCACCCTTCCCGACACCAACGCTGAACCGGTCTCGCTGGCCGATTTCGCCGGGTCCAAAGTGGTGCTCTACTTCTTCCCGGCCGCAATGACGCCGGGCTGCACCATTGAGGCCAAGGACTTCAGCCAGGCCGTCAACCTTTTCGCCGACGCCGGCTATCGGGTCGTCGGGGTGTCGCCGGACGCCCCGGCGAAGCTGGCGAAGTTCCGCGACAAGGAGCAGCTCACCTTCCCCCTGCTCGGCGATCCCGACCGCGAGGTGCTGGATGCCTACGGCGCCTACGGCTCGAAGATGCTCTACGGCAAGGAAGTCACCGGCGTGATCCGGTCCACCTTCCTGATCGACGTGGACTCCGTCGGCGTGGGCACCATCACCGAGCCGCAGTACAACGTGCGCGCCACCGGTCACGTGGCCAAGCTGACCAAACAGCTGGGCATCGCCGGCAGCTGAGACGCCCGATCTCGTCACGCCCACCGGTTGGCGCGATTCACAAGGCGTTCCTCCACACCAGTAGGCTCAGTAGTACGCCAGTGCCGACGAGGGAGAGACCGCCAATGAGTTCGATGGACTTGTACCTATGCCGTCATGGTCGCACCCCGCTGAATGCGGTCGGACGCCTTCGCGGTCGGCTGGATCCCGACCTCGACCTGGTCGGCCAATCCGAAGCCCGCGACCTGGCCGAGCTGCTCAGCCCGCTGCACCCGACCCGCGTGGTCTCCAGCCCGCTGGGACGCGCCCGCCAGACGGCCACGCCGATCGCGGTCGCCGAAGGCCTGGGCGTGGAGTTCGACGGACGCCTGGTCGACCGCTCCTACGGCCAGTTCGACGGCGCGCTGCGCGAGGACCTGATCGCCCAGTACGGCTCGATCAATGCCGCCCCCGGCCTGGAGCCTGAAGCTGAGGTCGCTGCGCGAGGCGTGGCTGCACTCACCGAACTGGCCGAGGCGGGGACGTCCGGCCCGATCGTGGTGGTCACCCATGACGCGGTGCTGCGGTACGCCTTGGCTGCGTTGGCGCCCGGCTACACCCCCAACGAGTTGCTGCCTCCGCGCACCGGCTCCTGGACGCTGCTGCGCTACACCGATGGCACGTGGGAACTGGTCCAGGCCGACAGCAAGGACGACCCGATCGAGACGGCACTGGCTCAGCACTGAGCCACTTCGACACACCCTGTTTCGACATACCAGTGGGGCCCGGACGGTGAACCTCCGGGCCCCACTGGTGTCTTGCAGGAGTGCGGGTCAGCCCTTCACGCCACCGGCCAACATGCCGCGGACGAAGTACCGCTGCAGGCTGAAGAAGACGATCATCGGCACCACCATGGACACGAATGCCCCGGCCGCCATCAGGTACCAGCTACTCCCATAGCTGCCACCCAAGGAGGCCACCACGGCGGTGATCGGCATGTATTCAGGAGCGGCGAAGGTCAGTGCCACCAGCAGGTCATTCCATACCCACAGGAACTGGAAGATCGCGAACGAGGCAATCGCGGGCACCAGCAGTGGCAACAGCACCTGGAAGAACACCCGCACGTGGCCGGCGCCATCCACCCGAGCCGCCTCGATCAAAGACCTCGGGATCTCCCTCATGAAGTTGTGCAACAAGAAGATCGCCAGCGGCAACCCGAAGATCGTGTGGGACAGCCACACCGTCCAATAGGTGTTGGCCAGCCCCCACTGCACATACTGGGTGAGCAAGGGAACCAAGGTCACCTGAATCGGCACCACTTGAAGTGCGAAGACGAAGGCGAACAAGAGGTTGCGGCCCCGGAACTCGATCCACGCGAAGGCGTAGGCGGCCAGCAGCGCCAACATGATCGGTATCACCACTCCGGGGATGGTGATGATGAAGGAGTTGATCAGCGCATTCCCCAGGTTGCCGGATCCCATCACGTCGACGTAGTTGTCGATGGTGAAGTTCGGGTGAGCGAAGGTCGTCCACCACCCGCTCCGGCGTACGTCACCAGGGTCTCGAATCGAGGTGATGAACAGCCCGGCCGTCGGGATCGTCCAGATCACGGCAATCAACACTGCAATCAGCGATGCTGCCGGCGAACTCAACCGGTTCTTGGCATCAACCTGGCGCTGCTCGGTGCGAGTCAGTTTGCGCTCGACACCAGCGTGGACGTCGGCGCTCATCGCTCCCCCTCCGAGATTCGCATCTGGCGAACGTTGTAGATGATGATTGGCGTGATCATCACGAACAGCAGCACCGCCAGGGCGGCACCGATTCCTTGCTGACTCTGCACGAAGGTTTGCGTGTAGAACTCATTGGCCACGATCGAGGTATCGAAGTTGCCGCCGGTCATGGTGTACACCACGTCGAAGGCCTTCAGCGTCCCCATGGCGATCGTGGTGAGCACCACGATGATGGCCGGACGAACGCTGGGCACCGTGATCCAGAAGAACAGCCTCAGGCCGGTCGCGCCGTCGACGTTGGCGGCCTCGATGGTCTCGTCAGGGATGGCCTTGATCGCCGCAGACAGCACCGTCATGGCGAAGCCGGCCTGAATCCAGATCATCACGATGATCAGCATGAAGGTGTTCAGCGGCGGGTTGATCAGCCACTGTTGAGGCTTTTGCCCTAGCCAAACCATGATCTGATTCAAGAAGCCGATCTGCGCCTGGGACGCCGGCTTGTACTCGAACACGAACTTCCAGATGATCGATGCGCCGACCATCGAGATCGCCATCGGGAGGAAGATCAGCGACTTCGCGAACTTCTCCACCCTCGTTCGATCCACCAGAACCGCGTAGACCAGGCCCAGTGACGTAGCGACCAGCGGAACGATGATCACCCAGAGAGCCGTGTTGATCAGGACTTGCACAAACGCAGCATCTGTGAAGATCGCCGTGTAGTTCGCCAAACCCACTGGACTCGTACCGTAGGAGTCATAAAAGGAGTTGCGGATCGTCAGGATGCCCGGCCAGAGCAGACCGAACACAATCAGGAGGAGCGCCGGGCCGAGATAACCGGCCACCGCCACCCACTTGGGTAGACGGGGGCGGTCAACCAAAGCCAGGACCAGTCCCATCACAATCGCGAACAACACAATCGCCAACACCATGACCGCGAACTTCTCCGGGACACTGTCTGGCTTCAGCAACCACACCATGAGGTCTTCTCCGCTCTCGGGTACAGCTGGGTCCAGGTTTGCCAAGGCAAACCTGGACCCAACCGAACGTCCCGGTCGACTTACTTAGCTGGCCAGGTCTTTTCGATAGCGTCAGCCGCGTCCTGGCTGGACTTCCCCGGAGCGATCCAGGCGGTCATCTGCTTCCAGAACGATCCGGTACCCACTGCGGCGGGCATCAGGTCGGAACCATCGAAGCGGAACACAGCCTTCGGGTCAGACAGGATCTGGTAGGAGAGCTTGTCCACCGGCTTGACCAACTTGTTCACGTCCAGCTTCTTGTTGGCCGACAGCCAGCCACCGTTCGGGGTGGCATCAGCCTTGGCGTTGCTCCATTCCGGGCTGGCCAGGTAGGCCTGGAAAGCCTGAACCTCAGGACGATCAGAGAACGCAGCCGCGAACTCACCGCCACCCAGAACCGGCTTGGAATCAGCACTCATGCTCGGCAGGTAGAACGCCCACACGTCGCCGTCCTCACCAACCGTGGTGCCCTTGGGCCAGTTGGCCTGGTAGAAAGACGCCTGGCGGTGCATGTAGCAGGTTCCGTCGAGGATCGGGTCGCCGGCGGTCTTGAACGAGGTGCTGGCAATGGTCTTGACGTCACCGAAGCCGCCGTTGACGTACTTCTCGTTCTTCAGGATCGAACCCGCCTTGTCGATGGCCGCAACCACCTTGGGATCGTTGAACGCGATGGTGTGGTCGACCCACTGGTCGTAAACATCAGGACCGTTGACCCGAAGCATCATGTCCTCGACCCAGTCGGTGGCCGGCCAGCCGGTGGCGACGTCAGATTCGATGCCCGCACACCACGGCTTCACTTCGCCGGAGGGATTGTCGGCCACGATCTTGTCGCTCAGCGCGATCAGTTCATCCCAGGTCGTCGGCACGGCGTAGCCCTTGTCGGCGAACGCCTTCGGCGAGTACCACACGAACGACTTCACGTTGGCACCGACCGGCACTGCATAGAACTTCCCATCCACGGTGCCATAGGACTTCCACGAGGCCTCGTAGTAGGAGTCGACGTTCTTGTTGGCCAACTCACCAGCGGGCACAACCTTGCCCGGGAACTCGGCAACGATCGAGGCCAGCAGACCTGGCTGCGGGATGTAGGCGATGTCGGGGGCGTTGCCGGCCTTGATCCGTACTCGGAGCTGCTCTTCGAACTTGCCGGAGCCTTCGTACTTGATGGTCGCATGAGTGCAGGCTTCGAACGGCTTGTAGGAGTCCTTGTGCGGCTGCGCCTCAGCGTCGCTGGCGATCGAGGTGAAGACCGTGACGGTCTTTCCGGTCAGATCGCCGTATTGGGCGTAGGCCGTGCAATCGCCAGCCGCACCCCCTGATGCCGATGGGGCGGTGCCCGAGCTGCAGGCGGCCATCGCCAACAATCCGGTAATGGAAGCCGCAGCGACCAAAACGCGAGTCACGCGTGCATGTGACATGGGTCCTCACTTCTCTGTGAACGGATCCCCCCGAAATAGGGGCTACTCCGGACAGTAACCCCGGTGTCCCCCGTAGGGGCACCCCCATCACACAAAGTTATCAAGCTGTGACCAGCGGTAAATCGAATTACCTAGCCAGGACAGGGGCCCTCGATGTGAGACAGATCTTGTGATTTTGACGCATCTGCGCTATGTGCCGGAGAAGGGACTTGAACCCTCACGCCCGAAGGCACAGGAACCTAAATCCTGCGTGTCTGCCAATTCCACCACTCCGGCGACCGCGGGTGAGTTTAGTAGGTTCGCAGCACCCGCGTTCCTCCTCCGCTCCGCCGGCCAGGCATCACCGCGGAGGTTTCGACAGGCTCAACCAGCACCCCGCAGACTCAGAGCCGGATCATCCACAGCGAAGGTGCGCACCGGCCCGGGGCCGGATTCGGCCGTCTCGAAACGGACGGTGACCCGACCCAGGCCCGACCCCCACACCCAGCCGGGGCCGAAGGTGTCGTGGTCGACGTCGGCACCAGGCATCCACTCCCGCGGGCGCCTACTCACCGGCGCCTCGGCCTCCTCCACCACCCGGGCGGAGGCCGGTGCCTCGAGGTCGAACAAGGGCTCCTGGGCGACCTCGACCAGACCGGCCACACCGACACCCAGCAGCCGGACACCCTGTCGCACGTCCAGCCCGTCCAGCAGCGACGTGGCAACCTGGGCGATCACCTCGGCCCGATCTGTGGCCCCGTTCAACGTGCGTGACCGGGTCACCGAGGAGAAGTCCGGCCAGCGCACCTTGAGCGTGACCGTCCGAGCGAACAAGCCGGCCTTGACCAGGCGCGCGGTCACCTTGGCGGCGTGCTGCTCGGCGATGGCGGCCAGTACCGCCGGGTCACTCAGATCATGTTCGAAGGTGTCCTCCATCGAGATCGACTTGGTTTCGCGCTCGGGTTCGACGCCTCGATCGTCGCGCGCGAAGGCGAGCGCATGCAGGTGCTCCCCGCCGGACCTGCCGAGCTCACGTACCAACTCGGCCTCCGACAACTGCTGCAGTTCGGCCACGGTGGCGACCCCGAGCCGAGCCAGCCGCTCCATCGTCGCCGGACCCACACCGGGGATCGCTCGGGCCGACAGCGGCGCGATGGTGGCCAACTCGGTGCCCGGCCGCACCAGGCGAATGCCGTCGGGCTTGGCCAACTCGCTGGCCACCTTCGCCATAAACTTCGAGCTGCCCAACCCGACCGACGCGGTCAGCCCCCCGGTGGCCTCGGTGAGCCGCGCCCGCAAGTCGGCGGCCAGGGCGAGCAGCGCCTCCTCGTCCAGCGGGCGGGTGGGTCCGGCGGCCAGGTCGACGAAGGCCTCGTCCAGGCTGAGCGGTTCAACCAGCGGCGACAGGTCGCGCAGCAGGCCCATCACGACGCCGCTGGCCTGCCGGTAGGCGTCGAACCGCCCCGAAAGGAAGGCTGCGTGAGGGCAGCGCCGGCGCGCTTCATGCATCGCCATCGCCGAGCCAACTCCGAACGTCCGAGCCTCATAGGAGGCCGTCGAGACCACTCCGCGCAGGCCGACGCCGCCCACGATCACCGGCTTGCCGCGCAGCGATGGCTTGTCGCGCTGCTCGACAGCGGCGAAGAAGGCGTCCAAGTCGAGATGCAGGATGCTCGCAGTGTCACGCATGGCGGCGCACCCGCCACCCAGCTGCAACCAAACGCCCTCGCATGGTCGCCATCATGGCCGACACCCCGGGCGTTCTCGCCGTGCGGTCGCAAAATGTTGCAGACCGGTGCCACCTGCGGAGACCACCACTGTGAGCGACAGGCATCTGCAACGAAACGCCCCCGCACCGCGAGATAGCCGGCGTGTCGAAGCGAGTTGGGGCGATGTCAGGGCGTTTCGTTGCGGCGATAGCCGACGAAGTCGAACTCGGCGTGCGGTTCGCGCCGCACCTCGACCCACTCGTCCGCGTCGATCTCTGGAAACAGCACCGCACCCTCGGCGTCGGCGTGCACCTCGGTGAGGTCGAGATCGGTGAGATAAGGCCAGGCTTGGGTGTAGATGGTGCCGCCGCCGGCGACGTAGATCTCCTCGTCGTCGAGCTCGGACGCCAGCGCCAGCGCGGTCTCCAGCGAGGTGACCGCGAACCCGGTGGCTCGATTATCAGCCGGCAACGTCACCGATTCCGGATCGGAAGTGACCACGATGGTGGCCCGCCCCGGCAGCCAGCGTCCGATCGCCGCGAAGGTGCGCCGACCCATGATCATCGGATGGCCGAGGGTGACCCGCTTGTAGCGGGCCCAGTCCTCGGCGAACTCGAACGGCTGGCGCTCGCCGTCCCCCAGGACACGATTGGCGGCGACGATGGCGATCGCGATAACCCGAGCGCTCATACCGAGATCGGGGCTTTGATTCCGGGGTGCGGGTCGTAGTCGACCACCTCGATGTCGGCCAACTCAACCGCGTCGATGTCGGTGATCGCCGGGTTCAGCACCAGCTTCGGCAGCGGCCGCGGCTCGCGGGTGAGCTGCAGGCGCGCCTGATCGAGGTGGTTCAGATACAAGTGGGTGTCACCGAGGGTGTGGACGAAATCGCCCACCTCCAGG
>CAZLJN010000123.1:5386-7252 GCA_964559815.1 uncultured Propionibacteriaceae bacterium | reverse complement strand
GCCTCGGTGGGCACCGGCGGCGGGAACGCCTGACTGCCCACAGGGGGCGCCGGCGGCAGCGAAGTGCCGGGATCACCCGCACCGGCGGGGGTGTTCTCCTCGGCCATGTCTTGCTCCTTCATCACGACCTCAGTGAAGGTCGCAATTCCATGCTTTCGCTGTCGGCAACCTGTGAAGTCTGTGAGCCCTCACCGGTCGGCGCTTTCAAGCCTACGCAACAGTCAGTAACGCCCGGACCGCCGGGAGTAGTCCACCGCCCGCCAGACCGCCGCCACCGGGCTTGCTAGGGTCACAGCAGGCATCCCCGCACCACCCCCGGAGGAACAATGCGCATCATCGTCAGAATCACGGCTGGATCGACAGCCGGCTGCGGCCAGAGCGGGAACATCCGGTGAAGCGCACCACCACCATCATCCTCGCCCTGGTCATCGTGTCGATGGGCATCCTCACCGTTCAAGGCGTCATGCGAATCGTCCAAGGCACGGCTGACCTCATCGGAAACCTCACCACCGGCACCGCCATCGCGCTGATCATCGTTGCCGTTGCCCTGCTGATTACTGGCAGGAAGAAGGGCGACACTCCGCCTCAGTGACCGACCCAACTGGCGCCGGACGTCCTCAGGCAGGCAGCAGGTAGCCTTCGGCGATCAGCAGGCGCGCACCAGTGACGACTTCGGCGCGCAGGGCGTCGGCATCGACTTCCAGGATCGCGGCCACCGCATCGACCAGCGTGCCCAGTGCCAGGTCGCCGTCGCAGGCGCCGAACACCGCCGCCAGCGCCGTCCCCGGCTCGATGGCGCGGCCGAAGCCGTACTGCTGGCGCAACACCAGATGCTGCGGGTCGGGCTCGCCGGGACGTCCGATGGTCTCCACAACCACGCCCTCGTGCCGCCGCCAGAAGCCGGCCAGCAGGTCGGTCTCCGATCGCCGGGACTCAGCAACAGCGTCGAAGAAGTCGGCGAACGCCTCAGCCACCGGCTGATGCACCGCGTGCGGCCACTCCTCGAAACGCCGCTCGGACTGCTCGCGTCCGGCCTTGCGCACCGCCAGCCAGCCCATGCCGACCGATGCGATGCCCAAGCCGGCGAAGTAGTCCAACCACTCGGCGTAGCGGCGCTGATAGTCCGGCGAACCTGCCAGGCCGGCATCGGCCAGCCACAACTCGACGTACTCGAAGGGGTCCAGCACCTCGCGCTGCAGCACCAGCGCGTCGCAGCCGTCCGGGATCCAGGTGGCCAGCCGCTCGTCCCACGGCTGATCGGTGATCGCCCAGTTACCCAGGACGATCAGGGTGCCGCCCGGGTTGAGCCGCTCGCCGGCCTCGCTGACCACCCGGCGCATCAACCCGTCGGCCAGCTCGGTGCCTTCGCGGTAGACCAGGCCGGAGGAGTCCGGCGGCGTCATCACGTACGGCGGATTGGTGACGATCAGGTCGAAGGTGTCGGACGCCACTGGCTCGTACAGCGAACCGAGCCGGAGGTCGGCGTCCACCCCGGCCAGGCCGAGGGTGATCCGGGCCAACTCCAGCGCCCGGGGGTTGAGGTCGGTGGCCACGATCCGCTCGCAATGCTCGGCCAGATGCAAGGCCTGGATGCCACAGCCGGTGCCCAGGTCGAGCGCGCTGGTCACCCCATCCCGAGGGATCAGCTGCGCCAACGTGGTCGAGGCCGGCGAGGCGCCCAGGACGAAGTCGGGCCGCGGCTGAACCAGGCGTCCGTCCAGCGGGGTCGGGTCGGCGCAGATCCAGCCGGCGAAAGACTCATCGCCGTACGGCTTGAGCTCGACCACGGCCCGGTAGTCGTCACCGTCGCTGGCCAGCAAACCGGCCGCGACCAGGTCGTCCACCCCGGCGAGCAGCGTCCGCACC
>CAZLJN010000123.1:0-5376 GCA_964559815.1 uncultured Propionibacteriaceae bacterium | reverse complement strand
CAGCCGGATCAGGTCGGCCTGGGCGTCACTGCGTCCGGCCAGAGCCCGGACCACCGGGGTGCTGCTGTTGCGGACCAGCCCGGCCAACGCCGCCTCCCCCAGGCGGCTGGTGACCGCCTCCAAGGTGTAGGCGCCGGCGAGCAGGTCACTGCGCAGCTGGGCGATCGCGGCATCGGAGAGCGGCTGAGGTTCGTGGTTCACCCCCCAAGCCTGTCATGTCGGACCCCCTGCCCAGACCGCCAGACATTCACGCGGGGGTAACCGCTTTCTTCTGTTCGTCGGCGGCACTGCGGTGAAACACTTTTCTGGTCACCGAAGGGACAAATCAATGCGCATCGTGGCTGTTGGGGCGTCGGGTCATGCCGGCACCGCGATTGCCCAACTGCTCGCGCCAACACTGAGCGCGAACGATCAGTTGGTTCTTGCCGGACGCAACGCCGCCCGACTGGATCAGGTGCGTTTACGCCTGTCCACGGCCGCCGAAGTCAGCACCAGCATTGTTGACGTCTCCGACACTTCGGCGTTCGCCGCGCTGGTCGCCGGCGCCGACCTGGTGGTCACCACTGCCAGCCGGCCCGATCTGGTGCCGATCCTGGCCCGGATCGTCCTGGACGCCGGCGCGGATTGGTTCGACACGATGCTCTCGGTGCCGGCGAAGCTGTCGGCGCTGCGCAGCCTGGAGCCCGACATCGCCGCAGCCGGCCGCTGCTTCATCACTGATGGCGGATTCCATCCCGGCCTGCCCGCGGCGCTGGTGCGCTGGGCCGGCGACCAACTCGACGATCTGGTCGAAGCCGACGTGATGGCTGGGCTCAAAGTCGACTGGATGGCCGAGACGGTCGCCGATTCGACGATCGAGGAGATGCTCACCGAGTTCACCGACTTCCAGATGGTCAGCTACATCGACGGCGAACGACGCACCATGCGCTGGACCGAATGCCCCACCGTCGACTTCGACCAGCCGATCGGACGCCAACTGGTGGTACCGATGTCGCTGGCCGAGATGGACGACCTGCCGGCCCGCTACCCGAGTCTGCGCCGCTGCGGCTTCTACATCTCTGGCTTCGGACCGGCCATGGACTACCTGGTGCTGCCGTTGCTGATGGTGATGGCGCGGATCCGTCCGTTGCATCGGGCCACCGTGAAACTCACCCGCTGGTCGATGGCCCGACTGGCCAGCACCCCGCCACCTCATCGACTCGAAATCCGCACCACCGCCCGCGGCACCCGCGCCGGACGTCCGGCCCTGGCCAGCGCGAAGATCAGCGGCGACGACGGCTATCTGCTCACCGCGGCCCCCGCCGTCGCCTGTCTGCGGCGAGTGCTGGACGGCAGCATCCGCACTCCCGGTCTGCATCTGCAGGCGGATCTGGTCGACCCCGGACCGTTCCTGCACGATCTGGTCGGGCTCGGGGTGAGTGTCGAAACCTCGGTGTCGCCGGTGCACTGATCGGTCGGTGGACTGATCCGTGACACCGATCACGGTTGTGGCTCTGCGCACGCGTGTCACCGCGCCGTGGCAGGCTGATCGCTGTGGCTCTTCCGGAATGGCTGGACGGTGATCAGCGGGTTCGCTACCGCTTTCACCGTCCGTCCGTCGACGGCATTCGGGCACCGTTCCCCGACTGGGTGAGCGAACCGGTCCGCACCGGCCTGGCCCGGGTGGGCATCACCGAGCCCTGGCGGCATCAGGTGGACGCCGCCGAGGCCGCCTTCGCCGGCCGCCACGTCGCACTGGCCACCGGCACCGCCTCGGGCAAGAGCCTGGCCTACCTGCTGCCGGTGCTGGCCGCCGGGGTCGACGGCCGGGTCGGGGTGGAGATCGACCGCGGTCCGCTGGGGCTGGATCGTGGCCACACCGCGTTGTATCTGGCACCGACCAAGGCATTGGCCCACGACCAGTTGCGGGCCTGCCGCGCGCTCGGGCTGGACGGCTGGCGTCCGGTCACCATCGATGGCGACACAGACCAGGCCGAACGCCGCTTCGTCCGCGACTTCGGGCAGTTCGTGCTCACCAACCCCGACCTGCTGCACCACTCGATCTTGGCCTCACATCAGCGCTGGAGCCGGCTGCTGGGCACCCTGCGCTATGTGGTGGTCGACGAGGCGCACCGCTACCGCGGGACGTTCGGGGCGCATGTGGCCAATGTGCTGCGGCGGCTGCGGCGACTGGCCCGCCACTACGGCGCCGACCCGATCTTCATCAGCGCCTCGGCCACGGTCAGCGGTGCCGGAGAGCTGTTGGAGCGGCTGGCCGGTGTCGCCGACGTCCTCCAGGTAGCCGAGGACACCTCGGCGCGGGCGGGGCTCGACTTCGCCATCTGGCAGCCCGAGGGCGATCCGCATCACGAGGCCGCCGAGCTCATGGCCCGGCTGGTCGGCGAAGGCCGCCAGACGCTGACCTTCACCACCTCGCGGGTGCAGGCCGAGTTGGTGGCCGTGCGCAGCCAGCGGATCCTCGGCGCGAAGGCCGACGTCCGTTCCTATCGGGGCGGCTACCTGGCCGAGGACCGGCGCGAACTGGAGGCGGGGCTGCAGTCGGGCGCATTGCGGGGAGTGGCGTGCACCAACGCTCTCGAACTCGGCGTCGACATCTCCGGGGTCGATGCGGTGATCAGTTGCGGCTTCCCTGGCACGGTGGCCGCCTTGTGGCAGCAGGCCGGACGGGCCGGACGCGCAGGCACCGATGCGGTCGCGGTCCTGGTGGCTCGACCCGATCCGTTGGACGCCTACCTCAGCGAACACCCCGAGCTGATCTTCGACGCCGTGGTCGAGCGGACGGTGCTGCACCCGGACAACCCACGGGTGCAGGCGGTGCATGTGGCCGCCGCAGCCCAGGAACTGCCGATCACCGCCACCGACCAGGTGTGGTTCGGCGACCAACTGCCCAGCGTGCTCGATCGACTCACCACCGCCGGGTATCTGCGGCGGCGGGCCAACGGCTGGTACTGGGCGCGTCCGGATCGGGCGGTGGATTCGATCGATCTGCGCGCGGCCGGTGGTCACAGCGTCGAGGTGGTCGAACAGGCCACCGGCCGGGTGATCGGCCAGCTCGACCCGAGTGCGGCCGATCGCAGCGTCCATGTCGGCGCGATCTACCTGCACCAGGGTGATCAGTGGCTGGTCACCGAGTATCTGCCCGAGGAGCACACCGCCTTGGTGCGTCCGGCCCGGGAGGGGTATTTCACCCAGGCGACGGCCGAGTCCGACATCGCGATCCGGCAGGTGCTGGCCTCGCGGTGGCTGGGCCGGGCCGAGATCAGCTTCGGCAACATCGAGCTCTCCGGGCAGGTGACCGGCTTCCTGCGCCGGGACGAGGCCACCGGTGCGGTGTGGGATTCCAGCCCGCTGGAGCTGCCCCGCCACAGTCTGAACACCCAGGCGGTCTGGTACACCGTCGAGGCGTCGGCCTTGTCCGGCTTCGATCCCCGCGACCTGCCCGGTGCCGCACACGCCGCCGAACACACCGCCATCGGCCTGCTGCCCGCGTTCGCCCCGTGTGACCGCTGGGACATCGGTGGCCTGTCGACCACGCTGCACCCCGACACCGGCCAGCTGACCGTCTTCGTCCACGACGGTGCCGCCGGTGGAGCGGGCTTCGCCGAGCGCGGCTACCAACTGATCGAGACCTGGCTGACAGCCACCTTGGACCGGCTGCGCAGCTGCCCCTGCGAGCAGGGCTGCCCGGCGTGCGTGGTCTCGCCCAAGTGCGGCAACGGCAACCACCCGCTGGACAAGGCCGCGGCGGCGCGCCTGCTGGAACTCATCGTCGGCTGATTCCCGCCGTCGACTCACAGCCGGATTGAGCCACACCGAGGCGGGTTGAGCGTGGCTTGCCCTGAGCCTGCCGAAGGATCGAAACCCAGCGCACCGAGGTTTCGGCACGCGGCTACGCCGCTGCTCAGCCAGCGTCGTGCGTAGCGCTGATTCCCGATCGGCCATCACGCACTTCCGCATTCGACTAGCTGCCGGGCTGCAGGTGTCCTGCGACCGAGGTCGCGGTGATCTCGACTGGCATCCCGAGCAACAACTCGCCGTGTCGCCGGACGGTCACCGAGACCGCGAAGTCGAGGGCATCCCCGGCCGCGGTGCAGGCGGTGAGTTCAACGGTGTTGGCGGCGGCCGCGGCCCGAGCCTGAGCGCAGGCGTCGCCGCCGTTGCGGTAGCCGGCGGCACCCGACAAGGCCACCAGGTCGGCCGCGCCGGACGTGGCCCGCTGCGCGGTGTCGTATCCGCCCACCGCGATCGCGACCACCGCGACCATGGCCAACACGATCATCACGCCGGCCACCAGGACGGTGCCCGCACCGCGCTGCCCACCACGGCGTCGTCCGGCGACCGAACCTGCGGCCGGCCAGGCGGCGCCCGCCTGCGTCCGCACCCACCGTGGCCACGTCATGACGGCTCCGCGATCACGGTGGCCTCGGCGTGCAGCGGGATGCTGGGCAGCCACTCGGCCCAGGGGTGGGCCGCCAGATCGACCTGGACCACTACCCGACCCTCCACGCGACGGACGCCCACCTGGGCGCCGGGCGGGCGGTGGTTCAGGATCTCGGTGACCGCGGCAGCGTCACCGCGGGCCTCCTGTCGGGCCACCCCGGTGGCCAGGTCTTGGCAGGCTCCCCACAGCATCAGCGCCGACAACACCCAGGCCAGCAGCACCACCATGGCCACTGCCCCCAGCCCCGCCAGCGCGAGTTCGATCGTGACCATGCCGCGCGACCCGCGAAGAGATGACCCGTGCCCGTGCCGCCGGTGGTCGGCCGGGAAACCCCGGCCGACCACTGCCAGGTGGTTCACGCGCCGGTCAGCATCGACTTGATCACGTCGAACAGCGCCTTGATCAGCGCCTGGATCAGTTCCTGAAACCAGGGCTGATCGAGGATCGAGATCCCCACGCCGATGGCCGTGGCCACCGCCACCGAACCCACCGCGTACTCGGCCGTGGTCATGCCCCGCTGATTGCGACGAACCTTGGCCATGAGCTTGCTTGCCATAACTTCTCCTCTCCGGTTGCGTCCGGTGCGGACACACCCGGAGCTTCGGCAGCGGGCCCTGTTTCGAGTCAGCGATTCGGCAACTTGTGGATGCCGGTGACAACGACGAACCGGCTTGTGGACAACGAATCATCCGAACAGCTTCGACACCATGCCGCCCACCACCGGCACCAGCCCCAACAGCACGAAGGACGGCAGGAAGCAGACCATCAGCGGCAGCACCGAGCTCACCCCGACCTTGCGGGCGCGCACTTCGGCGGCCGCAGCGGCCTCCTGGCGAGCCTGGACGCCCACGTCCGCGATCCGCTCGGCCAGCGACACCCCGGTCGCGGCCCCGCGACTCAACTCCCGCCCGAACGTCGCCAACGGCGGGCAGCCG
>CAZLJN010000122.1:0-7283 GCA_964559815.1 uncultured Propionibacteriaceae bacterium | reverse complement strand
CGTCGGCACCGCCGGATCAGCGGTCGTGTTCGCCGGCCTGACCGTGATCATCGCCCTGGTCGGCCTGAGTATCGCCGAGGTGCCGTTCCTGTCGACCATGGGCGTCTTCGGCGCCGTCGGCGTGGGTCTGGAAGTGCTGCTCGCCCTCACCCTGCTGCCCGCCTTCATGGGCTTCGCCGGTCAGCGCCTGCGTCCACGGACGAGCCGTCGGGCCGCCGCCCGCGCCGCCGATACCGACGCCGCCGCCCACCCCACCACCGGGTTGTCGTCCCGCTGGGTGCGGCTGGTGACCAAGTGGCCGGTGGTCACCGTGATCGTGGTGCTGGCCGCGCTCGGCGCCCTGTCCTACCCCACCAAAGATCTGTTCTTGGCCCTGCCCACCTCGGGACGCTCCTTCCCTGGATCTCAGGATCGGGTCGCTGCCGATGAGATCAGCAAGGTCTTCGGCGTGGGCTACAACGGCCCGCTGATCGTCACCGTCGACATCGTCGAATCCGACGACCCGATGAAGATCATGGACGGCCTGCGCGACGAGATCGAGGCCATGCCCGGCGTCGCCCTGGTGGCCGCCTCCACCCCGAACTCCAACGCTGACACCGGCATGGTGCAGGTCATCCCCACCACCGCCCCGGACGACCCGGCCACCGCCGACCTCGTCCACGCCTTGCGGGATCGCGAGCCCGGCTGGAAGCAGCAATGGGGCGTGAACACCGCCATTACCGGGTTCACCGCGATCAGCATCGACGTCACCGAACGCCTCCGTAATGCGCTGCTGCCGTTCGCGCTGTTCGTGGTGGGGCTGTCGCTGATCCTGCTGACTATGGTGTTCCGCTCGGTCTGGGTGCCGATCAAGGCCGCGCTGGGCTACCTGCTCAGCGTCGGCGGCGCCTTCGGCACCACCACCCTGGTCTTCAATCAAGGCTGGTTCCGGCAAGTCATCAACCTGGCCGAACCTGGGCCGGTGATCAGCTTCCTGCCCATCATCGGAATGGGCATCCTGTTCGGCCTGGCCATGGACTACGAGGTGTTCCTGGTCTCGCGGATGCGTGAGGAACACGTCCACGGCAACGTCGAGAACTCGGTGACCGACGGCTTCGTCCATTCCGCCAAGGTGGTCGCCGCCGCCGCGCTGATCATGTTCTCGGTGTTCGCGTTCTTCGTCCCCAACGGCGAAGGGCCGATCAAGGCGATCGCGTTCGCCCTGGCCATCGGCGTATTGCTGGACGCCTTCGTGGTGCGGATGACCCTGGTGCCGGCGGTGATGACCCTGCTCGGACGCCACGCCTGGTGGCTGCCGCGCTGGCTGGATCGGATCCTGCCCACCCTCGACATCGAGGGCGAGGGCCTGACCCGTCAGCTCGCTCTGGCCGACTGGCCCGCGCCGGGCGACGATTCGGCGATCGCCGCCGAAGGCCTCAGCGCCTCCGCGGGCGGACGGCGCCTGTTCAGCGACGTGGACGTCCGGCTGCCCCGGGGCGGTCTGCTGGTGGTCGAGGGCGAACCTGCCGCCCGCCACGCGCTGCTGCTCGGCCTGGCCGGACGGCTGACGCTGGACGTTGGCCGGCTGAAGACCCTCGGCCTGGTGCTGCCGGAGGAGGGGCCGCTGCTGCGCGACCAGGTGCCGGTGCTCGATCCACACACACCACACCTGGCCACCGTGCTGAAGCGCCATCAGGGCACCCTGATCGTGGTGGACGACGCCGACGACCTCAGCACCGCCCAGGAGAAGGCGCTGCGAGCATCGATGAACACCCCGCACACGCCTGAGCCGACCACCTGGGTGCTCGGCGTCCTGCCTGGATCGCCGCTGCTGGGCGAACTCACCGGGCCGTACCAGGTACTTCGACTTCCGTCCCACCTGAGCCTCGAAGGAGCCACCCGATGATTCTGGAAAGGGTCAACTCCACGCCCGCCCGCTGGTGGAGCCTGATCGGCCTGGTGCTGATGCCGCTGCTGGTCGCCGGCGGCTTCCTGATCGCCGGTCTGAACTCCGATGCCCGGCTGCACACCGTGAAGGCTGCGGTGGTGAACCTCGACGATCCGGTGACCATCAACGGCACCTACATTCCGCTGGGCCGTCAGCTCACTGCCAACCTGGTCGACTCCGAGCGCACCCAGAACCTCACCTGGACCCTCGACAGTGAGGCCAACGCTCGCGCCGGGCTGGCCACCGGCACCTACGCGGCGATGGTGATCATTCCGAAGAACTTCTCCGCCGCGGCCACGTCCTACTCCAAGGACGCCGCCGACGCCGAGCGCGCCACCATCGAACTGTCCACCTCTCCGGTGGCCGGCGTCGCCGATGCCACGTTGGGCAAGTCGGTGGCGATGGCCGCAGCGACCTCGTTGAACGAGACGCTCACCTCGGGCTACCTGGACAAGATCTACGTCGGCTTCAACGATCTGGGCGACAACTTCACCACCATGGCCGACGGCGCCGACCAGCTGGCCACCGGCCTGGAAGTGATGCACACCAAGATCGCCACCATGCCGGCCGATACCGACAAGCTGGCCAGCGGCACCGCGCAGTACGTGGCCGGCGTCGACCAGGTGGTCGATCAGACCATCAGCTCGTTGCCTCAGCAGGTGCAGTTGGCCGACGGGGTCCACCAGCTCAGCCAAGGCGCTACCGGGTTGTCGGGAGGCCTGTCGACCTACCAGAGCACATTGCAGGCCAATGCGAAGGACGCCAAGGACGGCGCCTCGTCCATCACGTCGTTGCTGCAGGCCTTCTTGGCCGGCAGCCCGAGCGTGCCCGAGGCTCTCCTCAAGGGCACGGTGGACGGCGCCTGTCCGGGGGCGATCACCGGCTCGACCACCGCCGAGGTGGTCACCGGCGCGCAGGTCTGCATCGGCTCACTCACCGCCACGTCGAAGGCGCTGGAAGGTGCTGCCGCCGGGTTGGACACCACTGATCCGGCCACCGGCCAGAGCCTGAAGTCGGGTGCGTCCGCCCTCGCCGGCGGCATGAGCCAACTGGACTCGCAGCTGGCCGCGTCCATTCCGGACGTGGCCGCGACCACCAAGGACCTGAAGAAGCTGAAGGCCGGTGGCGCCCAACTCGCCGACGGCACCCGCCAGCTGGCCGACGGCATCCCGTCCCTGGTCGACGGCGTGGGGCAACTGGCCACCGGTTCGCGCCAGATGGCCGACGGCATCGCCCAGGGCAAGGACAAGCTGCCGAGCTACACCACCAGCGAGCGGGAGAAGCTCGCCGATGTGGTCGCCTCCCCGGTCTCCACCGACGGACTCACCGGGCTGGCCGATCCGAACGTCGGCTGGGTGAGCCTGCTGCTGGTGTTGGCGCTGTGGGTGGGTGCATTGGCCACCTATGTGGTGCTGAAGCCGGCCGGACGCGTGTTGCTGGGCTCCGCTGAACCGACGGCCAAACTGATCGCCGAAGCACTCACCCCCGGCATCGCGATCCTCGCGGCGCAGGCGGTGGTGATGGGCGCACTGACCCATCTCGCCCTCGATCTGACCTGGCCGAAGACGGCTGCGGTGACCGGCGTGCTGCTGCTGGCGTCGACGGCGTTCGCCCTGATCAATCACGCGTTGGTGACCTGGCTGGGTGGTGCCGGACGACTGGTCGCCGTGGTGCTGGCCGTGATCACCGCGGCGTCGTCGCTGGCTCCGGCCGCCCCTGGTCTGCTGACGGCCCTGCGCCCGTTCTCCCCGGTCACGACCGCTTTGGACGCAGTGCGCGCGGTGATCACCGAATCGAGTGGTGCCGCGCTGGCCACGTTCAGCGTCGCCGGCTGGCTGGTGGTCGGACTCGTGGCCGCATCGGTGGCCATCGCCCGTCAGCGCACCACCACGCTGGCCGCGGTGGTCGCGGCCTAAGGCCTTTTCGCCACACACCAAGACACTCCGCGAACATCGTTCTCGCATATTGAGACTCGGCGCGCGACGAATTTCGTAGGCCCGATCCACACGTCGGGATCCTGCTAAAGGCCTTGCCAGGAGGGCAATCCACAGCCCGACTTGAAAGGCACCAGCACCTTGTGCGTGCCCTTCCTTCGCATGCGGCCACGCCACCCACGCCCGTTTCCCCGGGGAAATCCGACCTAGGCTGCCCGCGTAACCCACCCAAGGAGACAATCGTGAGACGCCTATTGGTGCCTGTGGCCGTCGCGGCCATCCTGTTCGGGGCTTTCGCCCCGCCCGCCCATGCGGACGACGTCACTACCGCAGCAACGGCGGGCGACATCACGCCAGGAGCGCCCCGCGCCCCCGTGTCATCGTCAAGGACGCGAAGGTGAAGGTCTCAGGCGGCGTCCAGCCCGACGGCCCGCAAACCTTCGCTGTCGACTCTGGCAAGGTCTACGTGGAAGACCGCGTCACGGGCGTGCTTCGCGTCTACAACCTGGCGGGCAAGTTCGTTCGCTCGATCACACTGCCGACAGGCCTCGCAGCGGCGGACCTCGCCGTCAAGGGCAACGTTGCCACCCTGCTTGATCTCGAAGGCGGATTACACGAGCTCAAGTTGGAGGCCTCGAAGGCTGTCGAGATCCGCACCGCGAAGGCTGGCTCGATTCCCGCTTCCGAACCCGACGCAGCGGCGCTGATCGGGGTCGGGGTGAGTCACATCACCTTCTTCGGCGATCAACTCGTGGGTCAGATTGAGTCCGCCGGTCAGTTGGTGCTCACCAATGGCACCTCAGTCGGCCAGCCGGTCGGCTCCTTCATTCGTCCCGGGTTCGTCTCGCAGTCGGGTTCGAAGTTGGTGCTGAAGTCTGGGGCCGGTGCGGTGTTGAAGACCTTCGCCGTTCCTAACCAGCCGGTGCAGGTGCTCTTGTCCCACCGCGAGACAGGTTTCAGCTACTACACGGTCGTTGATGACCGCCAGGCCAGCGATGGTGCTTGGCTGTATGACACCTGGATCTACAAGTTCGCCGACTCCGGCCAACTCGTGGCCAGCTACACCCTGGCGACGCAGTCGTCCTACACGCCATGGCGGGAAGTTGCGGTCTCGAACGGGCGTGTGTTCCAGCTTCTCATCGGCACCAAGCGTGCACAGGTTGTCGAACTCACTCCGGACGACCGCAGCAGGCGCGTGACCGCCCAAAGTGCTGGCACCTCGCTCAACCCTCAGCAGGTCCCCGTAGCGAAGGCCCCGGCCAAGGTGGTCGAGAAGGTGATCACCCGCGCCGAAAAGATGTCTACCGTGTCGTGGACCTTCAACAGGAAGAAGCACGGTGACATCAAGGCGGTCAAGACGAAGGATCGCAAATGGGTGATCCAGGCCCCACAACTAAAGAGCCTCGCAGCTGGCCTGAAGAAGGCGAAGAAGACGTCGGGCACGACCACCGCTTACCCCTATGCCTGGGGTGGCTACGACACTGACAAGACCCACTCAGCTGGGGCCTCTTGGAAGAGCTTCACCAAGGCACTGAAGTCCAAGACTGTGTACGCGAGCAACGTCAAGGGAGAGCGGTCGCACCCTCTGTGGGTGCCACGAACGGCGGGCGTCGATTGCTCCGGTTTCGTCTCCAGCGTCTTCGAAGTGGGCACCAAGCGCGGCACGATCAACATGATCGACGGCAAGTGGTTCAAGACCTTGCCGAGTCTCCGGGATGTCAAGCGGGGAGACGTCCTCAACCGCTCCGGCCACCACGTGCGGATCGTGCTTGGATGGTGGGATGCCGACACAGTTCAGGTCATCGAGTCCACCACAACTGGCAAGTACGGCAAGGTCGTGAAGAACAGGTACTCGGTAAGGGGGATGATTGATGAGGGCTACACCGCGGCTCGCTACACCCACTGGGTCCGGGATCCGACCAAGTGCGTCCCCGGCATCCCGTGTGCTGTCTCCGTGGGCTCCTAGGGGTCGAACCGTGAAAGCACCTCTGCTCCTCACCGCGTTCCTGGTGCCACTGCTGGTTGGTTGCGGGGCCACAGCCCCGCAACCAACCACACCCACCCCGAGCCCAAGCCCGGTACTCGTGCCCGCCGTCTCCAGTACGGTGCGCTCCACCCTGCTCCTTGAAGACCCCCACCTCGTCTTCAAACAGAACGAGCAACTGCCCCTCGCCCCTGACACGTTCGCCGTCCTCGAAAACGGCGACATCATCCTTGACGACTTCCTCACCGATCAGTTCGCGATCTACCACAGCGGCAAACGCATCACGGAGTTCGACGAACCAGTCGCAGTTGTCGACATGGCAATC
Source organism: uncultured Propionibacteriaceae bacterium (assembly GCA_964559815.1). GTDB lineage: Bacteria > Actinomycetota > Actinomycetes > Propionibacteriales > Propionibacteriaceae > Propionicimonas. The sequence goes on along the minus strand of CAZLJN010000122.1, from coordinate 1,113 downwards.
GGCGACAAGCAGGTATACCTTCTCGACACCAACTACACCGTCACCGTCTACAACCCCACAGCCAAGGGCCTCAAAGAAGTCCGCGCCATCGCCCTGCCACCCATCAAACTCGGCAAACAGTCCGAGTACAGCGCCCTGTACTTCGAAGGCCCCAACCTCATCGCCGACACCGACTTCAAAGTCCTCGTCGAAGGCCCCGGCCCCGTCCTGCCCGAGCCCACTCAGGAAGCCGTCGGACAAGCCATCCACTTCACCGACGGCAACACCAATGCCATCGTGCCCGTCAGCTACGGCCCCTACTTGGTTCGCCGGCTGGCACTCACCGACCAACACGTCTTCTACAAGGTCGAAGACTGGGACGGCGAAGGCCGCGAGCGAATGAGGGACTTCATCGTCCAGTTCGACCTGAACGGCAACCTTGTCCACACCTACGCCGTCTACCGCATCGGCAGCACCGCTCAAGGTCGCAAGTTCGTCGTCGCCAATGGCAACCTCTACCAGATGTGGATCTCAGAGAAGACCGTCAAGGTCTACCAACTCCTCCCGAACGACGGTCAGGCCTAACGCCGATCAGCCGGCTTCGGCCTCGCGCACCACTTCGGGGCGGGCGGCCGGACGCGGTGCCGCCTCGGCGGCCTCGTCCGACTCGTCGGGGGTCGCGACCTGCGGGGCACGATCGGCCGCAGCCGTCCGCAGCGCCACGGCGCGGTGGAAGTCAGCCTGGGTGGGCATGCCGTAGGCCCGCGCGGTGGTGTCGTGCATCTCGACCACGTAGCGGTTGATCCGCTCGGCGAACTGGTGGGCGATCTCGCCGGGCGCTGCCCGCAACGGACGCCCGAACACGACATGGACGTGCGGACGTCCCGGCACCGGCACGTTCACCCCGTACGGCATGGCCGCATAGGCGCCCACCAGGGCGATCGGCAGGATCGGCACGTTGCGGGAGATGCTCAGCGCCGCCGCGCCGGGGGTGAATCGACCCATGGCGCCGGTCCGCGACCGGGTGCCCTCGGGGAAGATCAACAGCGGCACACCTTCGGTCAGCAGCACGCCGGCCATGCCGCGTCGACCGCGGCTGCCCTGGCGCTCGACCGGGAAGGAGTTGAAGAACAA
>CAZLJN010000121.1:0-7314 GCA_964559815.1 uncultured Propionibacteriaceae bacterium | reverse complement strand
ATCCCGCAGGAACCCGTGCCCGCCGGCTGGTGGACGTCGAGTGCCCAGCCGGCGGGCACGGGTTCCTGCGGGATCGATGCGCAGCCGGTCAGAAGCAGGGCGATCGCGGCGGCGCAGACGCCGATTCGCCTGGTTCGGCGGTTCACCTGGTTCCCCCTCCGCAGCGGCCGTTCCCCCAACGAGCCATGTTCAGCGTATGGGAGGTGAGGTCTGTCCGTACATGAGAACGCCGATCTCGTCCCCCGCGATACCATACTGGTATCATTTAGGCATGGCGATGACTCTACGGTTGAGTCCGGACGACGAGCGCGCACTCACGCTACTGGCCGAGGCCGAGGGCGTGAGCAAGCAGGAGGCGACGGTCCGCGCGATCCACGAGGCGGCGTCCCGCCGACTGCGCCGCGACAAGGTGGCGGCACTCTCGGCGGCGGCCAGGGATCGCTATTCCGATCTGCTTGACCGACTCGGACAGTGATCGAGTACCTCACCCTGGAGGACGTTCTCGCCCTGATCGGGGACCTCGGCGTCGGGCCCGTTCGCGACATCGGACTGCTCGACTCAGCCGTGCACCGCCCGCAGGTTTCGGTGTTCGGCGCGGACGCCTACCCGGGGATCGATGAGAAAGCCGCGGTCCTGCTGGAGTCGCTCGTGCGGAATCACGCCTTGATCGACGGCAACAAACGAGTAGGGTGGCTGGCGACGGTCGTGTTCCTCGGCCTGAACGACGTCACCTTCGACGCACCCGATGACGACGCCTACGACCTCGTCATCGGAATCGCCAGCGGTGCCATCGCCTACCAGGAGGCAGCATTGCGGCTCAGCCAGTGGCACGAGCAGTGGTGATCCGCTCGGCCGGTCTCAATCTGATCTGGTGTCTGCTGGTTGCCTGCTTCGTCCCGTCTGTTTGGCTGTGTGTGGAGTTGTTCAGTATCGATCGGGCGTGGCTGTGGTCCTCGCTCGCAACGGCGGTCCTGTTGGTTGCGGCGATCCTGCGCCGCCGCGTGATCGTCGAAGAGGACCGTGTCGTCGTGCAGGGTGCTTTCTGGCGTCAAGTGCACTTGATCCAGGATGTTGCGCAGGTCGACGTGGTCGCCTACGACGGCTTCTGGGCCTGGAGCGAGTGGCCGTGGGACTACGTGCTCAACCCGTTCGCCCACTTGAGTTCGCCCCTGCTGACTCTGCGTTCCGCAGGGATGAACGAGGAACTGTTCGAGCATGAACTCCGTGTCGTGGCCGGCACCACGCGCGGCGCTGGTCGCCGAGCAGGCCTGCTGATGGACGTGGTCGCGGCGCACGGCGGTCGTGACGTGCACCCCGGATCTGGTCTCCGACTGTTCCAGCAAAGGTAGGCCGAGCCGCGGCGCGCGTGCCGCGACCATGGCGATGGAGACCGCTCGGCATCACCGGTCAGCACCTGGTCGAGTTGATGAACACCTAGCTAGGACGCATGGCTGGTCCGGTTGACGAAGTCGGCGACATCGTCGAGCATCTCGGCCAGGTGTTCGGGTTGACCCGTCCAGACCTGGCGGGAGATGGGCAGCCCGGCGAGGACCATCGTGGCGGTGAGGTCGTCGATCGCCATGCCGCGTGGCGCGGGACGGGAAGCGATCGCGATGGCGCGTTCTCGTTGGTCCGGGGTCAGCCCCTCCCACCACGACTGCAGGGACAGGTCGTCGCTCATGCGCCGATTCTGCCTCGATCGAGCTCCTGCTGCTCCACCCCGCGAGCGCATGGGCATGGCGAGACGCGACGTGACCGCATCAGCCGTTGTCATGCCAGGCGTAGTACTGGCCTTGCCGGATGGCGCGGCGGCGATTGGCCGCGGTCATCCAGGGGTAGCGCAGCGCGATCCACTCTTCGACCAGGCGATAGGTGGGGCGGCTCCACGTGCCCTGGACCTCGAGGTGCATCCTCTCGATTTCTTCTTCGATCTCGGTGCGGCAGCGTTCGACCATGTCGACGAGAGCAGCCCGCTCCTCCGCCGGGAGGTGGGCCAGCACGGTTACGGCCAGCTCTCCTACGGACCGGCGCCAGTTCGAGCCGAACTCAAGCGAAGCGGAGTAGAGCCGGTTCAGATCGCTCCGACGAGTAGTCCGAACCCGTCCCGGTTGTGGTCGGTGTCCGACCCGGCCGTTGGTCAGTCCTGCCGGGTCGCTGCCCTGCTCCTGGTCGGAGTCAAAGCCGAAGCTCACGATCGGTTCGAGCGTGTTCTCCTGGTGCCTCAACATCACGTACAACTCGTGCGGGACGACGGGGTCGGGCAGCGCAGTGAGCCGATACCATCGCAGGTCCGCGCACTTCGCTGGTTCCCTGATGGTCGGCTCGCCCTTCCAGTTCGTGGCCAGAAAGAAGTAGTCGACACGTTGGCCCACGGGATCCGTCCCCTGGCACCGGTGCATGGCGCAGAGCGGTTGCAGGTCCAGGTTCTGGACCCCGAGTTCTTCGGCGGCTTCGCGTCTGGCCGCGTCCGCCACGGACTCACCCGGTTCGATGTGGCCCGCGGCCGCGGTTGCCCAGTAGCCGTCCATGTAGCCGGTGCCGGACCGAAGCTGCAGCAGAACCTCGCTCTCGCCGTCTCGTTGCCGGACGAAGATCACGTACGCCGCAGGAACGACGCTGAAGCTCGACCGCATGACCGCAGACTACGGCGCGAGCGCTCCGGGTGGACCTTGATCGCCGACTGAGCGGAGTGCGCCCCACCGTCTCCCGCAGCACTTGGGCGCGCCCGGGACGGCCGCCACGTCCTCTCCAGGTGTTGCCGATGTCAGTAGGACGTTGCAGGCTGTAGCCCTCGACCTGGCGGAGGGTTCCATGGGCAAGTTGATCTACGCGGCCAACATCTCGCTCGACGGCTTCCTCGAGGACGAGACCGGTTCGTTCGACTGGTCCGTGCCCGACGAGGAGGTGCACGCCTTCTGGAACGAGCACGAGCGCCACATCGGCACGTCGCTCTACGGGCGGCGCATGTACGAGACGATGCGGGTGTGGGAGAGCGATGACTGGTTGGTGGACGAGCCTGCGGTCGTCCGTGAGTACGCCGAGATCTGGCGTGATGCCGACAAGGTGGTCTACTCCTCCTCGCTGACGGACGTTTCGACCGCACACACCAGGATCGAGCGGCAGTTCGATCCCGATGCGGTGCGACGGCTCAAGGAGACCTCTGACTCGGACGTGAGCATCGGCGGCGCGACGATCGCGGCGGAGGCCTTCCGGCACGGGCTGGTCGACGAGTGCGTTCTGCTGCTGTGTCCGGTCGTCGTGGGCGGCGGCAAGCCGGCGCTGCCTCGCGGAGTGCGACTCGACCTCGAGTTGCTGGACCATCGACGATTCGACAACGGTGTGATCTACGTCCGCCACGCCGTCCGCCAGGGACGGAGGGAGCGGGAACCACCTGCACCGACAAGCTCCTCTGGCTAGATTTGCCCTGTGTCGTGGCCGCAGTTCTCGTCCCGCTTCGACGAGGGAGCCGACCCGTCGACGCGGGTGCCGGAGACGCCGCGAGGTGAAGTGGACGTCCCGGCCTGCGTGCTGTCCGAGCTGGACGGCGATGAGCGGATCGTGTGGGTGGGTGCGCCAGACCCGCGTCGATTCCTGTTGCCCAGGGATGCGGTCCTCGTGCCGTTCCACCTGATCTGGGGCGCAGGATTTGGCTTCGGCGGGGTGGTCCTCCTCATCTCCGTTCCCATGCCGTTCGGCCTGCTCGGCATACCGATGGTGGGCGCCGCTGCCTACGCCGTCGTCGGACGACTGCTGGTCGCCTACTGGCGCCGGGCGAAGACGCGGTACGTCCTGACTGACCGGAGGGCGATCATTGCGAACACCTGGCCCGGCACGTCAGTCCGCTCGGTCGATCTCCAGCGTGCCCCGATGATGTCCATCACCACTCGGCGGGACGGGTCCGGGACGCTCGCCTTCGGCGAATCGGCGGCCAGCAGCGGACGGTACTCGACCCCCGGCGAGATGCGTCGCATGGACAACGCCTTCGTCGACATTCCTGATGTCGCCAGCGTCCGGGAGATCGCCACCGTCACAGGCAGGGAACGCCGCTGACTCCCGAGGACGAGCAGGCGCTTAGCCTTCTGGCCCGGGTGTGCAGAGGTCGCGGGTTGGGGGGAAGCTGGCGAAGCACATGAGCGCGCTGGGCAGCTCCAGCATGTACACGACCCGTCCGTCGTCACGGGGCTGATCAGCGAAGAGCATGCTGAGGCCCACGTCCATGACTTCCCAACCGTGCTCGGTGAGGCCGACCTGGAGGTCTCCATCGACCTGCAGTTCGGAGACACCATTGAATGTCAGGGCCCACTTCGCGCCGGCATCGATGATGAGCGACAGGGTCAGGGTGGATGGAGCACGGATCACCAACGAAGCCAGCTCGATTGCATGCTGGTCGGCTCCGGCCCAGTGTTCGCCATTGGCCAGCAGCCAGCCGGATCGACGTCCGCGCACCCATTGCCCGGGGAACCACCGGCTGTCAGGAGCATGTGCCTTGGTGTGACGTCTCATGGTGGAGTCCTTCTGCTCTCAAGAGTCGCCGCGCTGGGCAACCTGGCAGTCTCCACCCAGCGTCGGGGCCGGTCAATGGCCTCGGCCGGCCACTTCTGGATCTGCTCGTCGCTCGCCAAAAGGAAATCGCACAACGAAATCTCCTCGGGACGAAGCGGAGGTTCGCTTGGCAGCCAGGAACCAGCGCGGGGTTGACGCTGTTAGTGGTCGGTCATGCCTAGCGCTTCTGCCAGGCCGGGCCCAACGACGATCCGTGGGCCTTCCTCGTCGAGGCAGGTGACCTGTTCCCAGCGCCCGTCCTTCACCCAGAACACATGCGGGCTCAATGGGCCGGCGCCGTCGTCGTAGCCGGCCATTGCGAAAAGGAAGAGGTTCTGAAGTGCCAGGGCGGCCTCGGGTCCATCGACCACTCGGAATGCGACCTGGTGCCTCATCGGCACGGCCACGAACACTCCTCGGCCTTGGTCGGTTCGACCGGCGAAGGAGATCAACTCTGGCAGGAACACGGCCATGGAAGCGGTGTAGACACTGACGCCCAGCAGGACGTCGAAGTACCCACCATCGCCGTGTCCCAGGACCTGATGATCGCGCGGCTCCGCTCGCATCATCTGCCACAGGTTGGCTCGGCCCACGGCCCGCCACTCGTCCAGATCGCCACGAGCGGCCAGTTCGTCCTCAGGGGGTGTGATCACCGTGCTCGGGAAGTCCAGCACAAGCACTTGCCGCAGGTCGCCAGCCAAGGTCGGCGCCGTCGAGAACCAGGACAAGTCACGGAGCGCGGCATTCTCGGCAAGGCGCAACACCAGCTGGGCGTGCAGCTGGGAATCGGACAACGTCTGGACTGAGGGACTCGGAGCGGCGAGACGTCCGACGTGGTCTGCGACCAGACCCGGCCATTTCCGGTGGGGAGCGTCAGCGACAAGGACGGCGACGTTCCAAAGGCCGTACTCGTTGCCATCAGCATCGACCACGTGGCCAGGATGGACTGTCACCTCACGCCCAACTCGTGCCCAGGCGACCCGCACCAACTCGCGCAACCGCCGCGCTTTCGCCACGCTCAGAGGCAAGTCGGGGTCCAGAGCCGCTCCGGACTCATCGTTGGTCTTGAACCAGCCCATGTCAGGAGAGCCTAGCGACGGGACCACTCAGCGGCGGCCGACCACCCGCCAGTCGCGCCCAGGTACACGTCTAGGCGAGCCGGCGACCGGTGGCGTACTCGACCCAGTCCCCGGGCTGTCGTCCCCGCACGCATCCTCCGCTGCCTCGCGAGTGGCCCAGGCATCAGCCGGGAAGCGGCGTCCCGGCAGCTGAGTGGCGCGAAGCGCCTTGGGAAGTGCCGCGTCCGTCATGCGCCAATGATCCCGCCAACGCGCGAGGTCTACGACGTGCCGCGAATCTCGCGCTGTCCCCGAGCCTCCGCGCGACATTCGGCAAGGTCGGAATCCTCAACATGACCCATCGGCCCGAGTTTCGCGCAGGGCTGCTGGTTCTCCCCGCCCTGTCTGGTTCGTCGGACGGAACCGGTTGCCCTGATCGAGCGGTACGTGCCGTAACCCAGCGGTTGGATTGCCGGGGTCGTTCAGCCCAGTCCGAACTCGCGCCGCAGCGCAGCCAGGAGTTCGCCGGGGTCGTCGACAGCGCTGGCAGCCTGCTGCAGGGCGTCGAAGGCCGCAGCGGCGGGATTGGCGTTCGCGGCCGCAAGCACGACTAGCGATGGTGCGTTCGACGGCTCCGGCGACCGCGGGTGGGAGTGGGGTGAGCACGACCTTTCCCCCTCTGCCTCGAATCTTTAGGACTCGGTGGCCGTGTTCCTCACCGAGGTCGGCGATGTTGGTCCCACAGGCTTCGAAGATCCGTAGCCCGAGGAGACCAAGCATGGTGACCAGGGCGAAGTCATTCCGGTTGGCCGAGTCCCGTGCCGCGGCCAGCATCGCCTCGAACTGAAGGTGCGACAGTCCCAGGGTTGGGGATTCAGGGGGCACGTTCGGGCGGCGCACGTAGTCGGCCGGTGATGTGGGCAGGACCTGGTCGATCACACAGGTCCGGTAGAAGCCGGCGACCACCGAGATCCGCCGCGACACCGTCGACGGCTTGAGCCGACGCACTTCCTGCATCCACCGCACGTACAACTCGATGTGCACCCGTTGCGCCGCCAGCGGGGGTAGCCGCCGCTCGGTGCACCAGGTGAGGAACGTGCGCGCAGGTCAGACTCGGTATGGACACGGGTGGCGTCCTTGAACCTGGCCAGATAGGCAGCCACCGCCCGAACCAACGGATCGGTATCGGCTGCGAGCAACACCGGAAGCAGAACAGGCTGAGTACTCATCCCCGGATCGTCCCGCCACACGAGCCGCGGCGTTAGGGGAGCAGATCCCAATACTGTCTGCGGGCAGGCATCGCGTGGATGACCATCGCCTCGCCACCCCCAAAAACCAAGACCACGGTCTCCAGCAACCGGGCACGGGTGTCGAAGCCGAGCCGAAGCTCCCGAAGCGGCGGGCCGTCGTCCAGCGGCTCAACCCACAGCGCCCACTCGGCAGCCTGCTCGACATCCTCAGCGGCAATCCCGTGCTTGAGCGCGCTGGCGTGGACCTTCACGCCGCGAAATGCGCCAGTGCGGCCCGGATCGCCTCCGAGCGGCTCAGGTCATGGCGCCGCGCGGCAGCGTCCAGAGCATCCAACTCCTCAGCGGTCAACCGCACCGCAACCACCTGCGCCGGTTCCGCCCCACGCCCCGGACGGCCCCGCCCACGACGCTTCAACTCGGCGACGTCGTAGCCCGCCTCGGCCTCATCGGCCCACTTCTGGATC
>CAZLJN010000120.1:0-7324 GCA_964559815.1 uncultured Propionibacteriaceae bacterium | reverse complement strand
CAAGCCGAAGAACCTGTTCGTGGCCGGCTTCATCGGCTCGCCCGCGATGAACCTGCTCAAGGGCAAGGTCGTCGACGGCGGCGTACGGATCGGCGACTACGTGGTGCCGGTGACCCGCGAGGTGCTGAGTAAGGCCTCCGGCGAGGAGAACCTGATCATCGGCATCCGTCCGGAGAACTTCGTGGTCTCCGAGGCTGGCATCGGAGTCGATGTCGACCTGGTCGAAGAGCTCGGTGCCGACGGTTACCTGTACGGAACCCTGGCCGGCCTGACGACCGAGGAGAAGCTGAGTGCCCAGCAGATCGTGGCCCGGGTCTCCACCCGGACGCCACCGCAGCGCGGCACCTCGGTGAAGCTGAACGTCGCCGACCCCGCCACCATGCATGTGTTCTCCGAAGTGACCCAGGAGCGACTGAGCGACTGAATCACCCGGCTGTTGGCCACGGGCCGGGATCATCCCCGGCCTGTGGCCTCACCGCTGACGTTGGGAATGACCGGTGCCCCAATTCCTGTCCGCCCGTCCGGACGCGCGGCTGATCCCGCTGCCCTGGGAGTTGCCCTTGGCCGAATGGCCGACCGGTCTGCTGGTTGCCCTGCCCCGCGGCATCTCGCGCCACGTCGTCCGCTTCATCAAGGTAGGCGGCTCGGTGTACGCGGCCAAGGAAGTGCTGGAGCACCTGGCCCGGCACGAGTACCGGCTGCTCACCGAACTCCACCGCGCCGGCACCCCCTCGGTGGAGCCGGTCGCGGTGATCACCGGACGCGAGGACGACCAGGGCCGCCCTCTCGATCCGGTGCTGGTCACCCGACATCTGGAGTTCTCACTGCCCTATCGCTCGCTGTTCGCCCAGGGGGTGCGACCCGAAACCGTCGGACGCCTACTGGACGCGCTGGTCCTGCTGCTCGCCCGCCTGCACCTGGTCGGGTTCCTGTGGGGGGATGTGTCGCTGTCGAATGTGCTGTTCCGGCGTGATGCCGGCGAATTCGCCGCGTACCTGGTCGATGCCGAGACCGGCGAACTGCATCCGCGCCTGACCGACGGACAACGCCAGCACGATCTGCTGATCGCCACCACCAATCTGTTCGGCGAGTTCTGCGACTTGCAGGCCGGCAATCTGTTGGACGCCTCTTTGGATCCGCAGCGACTGGTCGAGTCGATCCTGGCCCGCTACAAGGAGTTGTGGGCCGAGCTGACCGGCGCCGAGGAGTTCGCCGACACCGAGATGTTTCGGATCGAGCGGCGGGTACGTCGCCTCAATGCGCTCGGCTTCGATGTGGCCGAGCTGGCCATCGACACCTCGGTCGACGGCTCCCGGATCCGGATCCAGCCCAAGGTGGTCGACGCCGGCCACCATTCCCGCCGGCTATTGCGGCTGACCGGGCTCGACGTCGAGGAGAACCAGGCCCGCCGCCTGCTGAACGATCTGGACACCTTCCGGGCGCGCACCGGCAAGAGCCACGTGGACGAGGCGGTGGTTGCCCACGAGTGGCTGACTACGCAGTTCCAGGTGGTGGTCGATGCCGTTCCCCAGGAGTTGCGGGGAAAGCGGGACGCCGCGCAGCTGTATCACGAACTGCTCGACTACCGCTGGTACGCCTCCCAGGCGCAGCGCCGTGAGGTGCCCCTGGCCGAGGCCACCTCCGGTTACGTCCGCGACGTCCTCACCAGCCTCCCGGACGAGGCGGTGGCCGCCGCCGACGGCCGACAGCTGGCCAACCCCTTCGACCCGTCGCAGGGCTATGCCGACGACGATGACGCCCCGATGCCGGAGGATCCCTGGGAGACCGGCGAGCTTCCCGCTGTCGGGGCGAATGTGCTCGACATCGAGGCGCTGCGCCGCAAAGCCCGCGGTGGTGCGTCCTGATCACAGTGCAGGGTGAGTAGCGTGGGCGCCGTGATCACCATCGATCCCACGTCCCCCCACGCTCCGTACGAGCAGGTGAAGGCACAGTTCACTCAACTGGTGACCGACGGCACCCTCCCGCCCGGACACAAGTTGCCCACGGTACGGAAGCTGGCCGACGACCTTGGTCTGGCGCCGAACACGGTGGCCCGCGCCTATCGGGAGTTGGAAGCCGCCGGCGTCTTCGCAACCCGCGGACGTGCCGGCACTTTCGTCAGTGGTGACGGCCACGATCGGGCCGCCCGGCAGGCCGCGGCGGAGTACGCCGAGACGGCCCGGGCCTTGGGCTTGAGCGCGGCTGATGCCGTCGAGCTGGTGCAGCGGGCGTGGGCCGGCGACTGACGGAATCGCCGCGCCCGACAACCCCGATAGACTCCCCAGGTGAGTTTCCGCCTGTATGACAGCGTCCAACGCGCCGTGGTCGACTTCCAGCCGCTTGAACCCGGCAAGGTCTCGATCTACTGCTGCGGCGCCACCGTGCAGTCGGCACCCCATCTGGGTCACGTCCGCAAGGAGGTCAACTTCGACGTCCTGCGCCGCTGGCTGGAGGCCTCCGGCCACGAGGTGACCCTGGTGACCAATGTCACCGACATCGACGACAAGATCCTGGCCAAGTCGGCCGAGGCCGGACGTCCGTGGTGGGCCCACGCATACCTGTTCGAGAACGCCTTCCATGAAGCCTTCCGGGCGCTCGGCGTTCGCCCGCCCACCTACGAGCCGCGGGCCACCGGCCACATCCCGGAGATGATCACCCTCATGCAGGAGCTGATCGATGCCGGGCATGCCTACGCCGCCGCCGACGGCTCCGGCGATGTCTACTTCGATGTGCTCTCCTGGCCGGCCTACGGCGAACTGTCGGGCATGAAGGTCGCCGACATGGAGCCGGCTGAGGACGCCGATCCGCGCGGCAAGCGCGACCCGCGCGACTTCGCGCTGTGGAAGGGCGCCAAGCCGGGCGAGCCGGAATCGGCCTCCTGGGACACCCCGTGGGGCCGCGGACGTCCGGGCTGGCACCTGGAGTGCTCGGCGATGGCCGGCAAGTACCTCGGCGACGCCTTCGACATTCACGGTGGCGGCATCGACCTGCGCTTCCCGCATCACGAGAACGAAATCGCCCAGTCCAAGGCGTCCGGACGGCCGTTTTCGACCTACTGGATGCACAACGCCTGGGTGACCATGGCCGGGGAGAAGATGAGCAAGTCGCTGGGCAACACCGCCGACGTGCCCTCCGCGGTGGCTACCTACGGCGGACGCGCGGTGCGGCTCTACCTGGCCGGGCCGCACTATCGCTCGGCGATCGAGTTGTCGGATGCCTCCCTGGCTGAGGCCGCTGCCCAGCTGGCGCGGATCGACGGCTTCCTCGATCGGGTGGCCGGCCTGCGGCTGCCGTCGGTCGCCGGCGAGCTTCCGGGCGAGTTCGTGGCCGCGATGAACGACGATCTGAGCACCCCGGCCGCGCTGGCGACCGTGTTCAACACCGTGAAGCAGGGCAACATCGCACTGGATGCAGGCGACGAAGCCACCGCCAACCAGGCGTACGCCTCAGTGCTGGCGATGCTCGACATCTTCGGGCTCAACCCGCACGCCCCCGAGTGGGCCGAGACCGGCAGCAGCGACGACCTGACCGGTGTCGTCGACGGCCTGGTCAGTGCCCTACTCACCCAGCGGGCCCAGGCGCGCGAGCGCAAGGACTGGGCTGCCGCCGATGCCATCCGCGACCAACTGGCCGACCTCGGCCTGAAGGTCACCGACACCGCCGACGGCCCGCGCTGGTCGATCGAGAAGTGAGGACTCATGCCAGGTAATAGCCAGCGCAAGGGCGCAGTGCGCAAGAAGGGCAAGACCACGCCGGCCGGCTCAGGTGGACGCGTCCGCCGCGGTCTGGAAGGCAAGGGCCCGACGCCGAAGGCCGAGGATCGCCCCTACCACAAGGCCTATCGCAAGCGGCGCCCCGAAGAGCCCGGCCGCACCGAGGGCAAAACCAAGAGCTCGGCACGCCGCAGCCCCCGCCCCGCCGGCAACACCGCGACCGCCGGCTCGGATTGGGTGATCGGCCGCAACCCGGTGCTGGAGGCGCTGCAGGCAGGGCTTCCGGTCCGCCGGGCCTATGTCGCCGAAGGGCTGGAGCGGGATTCGCGGCTGCGCGACATCCTCAAGTACGCCGCTGATCACAGCATTCCGCTGCTGCAGGCCACCCGCACCGAGCTCGACCGACTCACCGGCGGCGGCGTCCACCAGGGGGTGGCGCTGCAACTGCCGGAGTTCGAGTACGCCGACGCCGAGGACGTCCTGGGCGACGCGCTGGACGCCGAGAATGCCGGCCTGGTGGTGGCCTGTGACTCGATCACCGACCCGCGCAACCTGGGCGCGATCGTCCGCAGCGCGGCCGCCTTCGGCGCGCACGGTGTGATCATCCCCGAACGCCGCTCTGCCCAGATGACCGCCGCAGCCTGGAAGACCTCGGCCGGCGCCGCGGCGCGCGTCCCGGTGGCACTGGTGACCAACCTGAACCGGACGCTGAAGCAGTACGCCGATGCCGGCTTCACCGTGGTGGGCCTGGACGGCGAGGCCGAGACCGACATCGCCGGCTTCCCCGGCATCGACGGCCCCGTCCTGCTGGTTGTCGGCTCCGAGGGGGAGGGCCTGTCCCGCCTGGTCAGGGACAACTGCGAAGTGCTGGCGCACATCCCGATCGGCTCGGCCGTCGAGTCGCTGAATGCCAGCGTCGCTGCCGCGATCGCCCTGTACGAAGTCAGCCGCTCGCGCGCCTGATCCGTACGGCTGAGACTCCGCACGAATGCCGATGATGCGGGCTCCCAAGGCCCGCATCAACCGCGTTTCTGCGGAGTCTCGGATCGCCCTGACGCCGAGGACTATTTGACTCCGGCGACGAAAGGCTTGACCGTCATCAGCTTGACCGCGGCGTTGGCGCAACCCACGTAGTCGCTGGCCGCCACGAACAGCGCGCCGCTGTCGTTCGGCAGCACCACCCGGAAGCCGTCGGCCGGCTGCGGTTGGCAGGTGGCGGCGTCGTAATTCTCGGCGACGGCCACGTCCAGTGGCGCATGGGCGGCCTTCCCGGGAGCGAGAATCACCTGCTTGGCCGAGCTCGACACCGGGGCGGCCTTGGCGCCCAGCACCGCGCCGCTCTCACCGCCCACCATGCTGACTGCCGGATGCCCCGACAGCAGGCAGGCCACACCACTGTCGTTGGTGAACACCAGATAGGGGAGGCGATGCCCTGCTCCCCCGCCGCCACCGGCGCCGAGGGACAAGGTGATGTTGACCGCGGTGCACGGCGCCACCACGGCTGATGCGGACGGCGTCGGCGAGGCCGTCGGCACCACCGGCGACGGGGTCGACGAAGACGGGACCCCCGAGGAACTCTGCACGGGCGCGGGCGTACCGGCCTGGCAGCCCGCCACTGCGATCACCGCAAGACCACTCACCAGCACCATCGCCGCCGACCGGGCAGCGTTCACAACGACACGGCTCATGCCCCGCAGCGTACCCAGCCTGGACCCCTGCCGAGCGGAATGTTCAGCCCCGCGCGACCGCGTCGACCAGGGCGGCGTTGAATGCCGGCAGGTCGCGGGGGCTGCGGCTGGTGACGAGCTTGCCGTCGATCACCACTTCGGCGTCGGCCCACTGCGCTCCGGCGTTCTTCAGGTCGGTGGAGATCCGCGTAGTCGAGGTGAGTCGGCGTCCTTCCACGGCCCCGGCCTCGATCAGGATCCATGGCCCGTGACAGATAGAGGCCACCGGCTTGTCGGCGTCGAAGAATGCCTTCACGAAAGCGATCGCCTTCGGGTTGGTGCGAATCTTGTCCGAGTTCAAGGTGCCGCCCGGCAGCACCAGCGCGTCAAAGTCGTCCGGATCGGCCTCGTCCAAGGTCAGATCGACCGCGAAGTCGTCGCCACGGTCCCAGTCCCCGATCAAAGCGGTGATGGTGCCCGGCTCCTCGCTCACCAGGACGGGGGTGGCGCCGGCGGCTTCCAGCACCGCCCACGGCTCGGTCAGTTCGGGCTGCTCCACTCCTCGCTTGAGCAGGAACGCCACCTTCTTGCCGGTCAGATCAGTCATCAAGAAACCTCCTGTGACCAGGCTATTCGCTTTCACCCACGCCCGCAGGTGGCATAAGCACGGCGCCCACCAGGGGAATACACACCTGGTGGGCGCCGTGTAGAAGGGCCGCGGCCCGGGATCGCAAAGGGGAATTGCGTCGGATGAGTTTCCCCGGGCCGCGACGTCAGACGGCGGTCGATCACACAAAGCGCGTGAATCCGACCGCCGAAGTCCAACAAGGTTCAACTATAGCAGTAGTGGTCAAATTGGAGGTCAAATTCGGGACGTCCCACCGGCGAGTCCCCCACCTTGTGAGCGCGGGTTAGAGCAGCTTTTTCATTCTCTGCTTGATGAGATTTTGCTGCACCACCCAAGCAAGATCAGCGTCGCCGGTGTCGATCGCAAAGAAGCGCGGAAGGCCCGACTCCGGTGAGGCGGCCACCGCCACCGACCAGCAATACGCCATCCCCTTACGCAGGACGCGGGTGGCTTCGGCGCGACGCTCCGGCGCCGGGATGGCCGCCAGCCGCTCGGTCGCAGCCTCACAGGCCCGCAGCGCAGCCTCGGCAGTAAGCGGGTCACGCAGGAGCCGCGGCTCGCAGATGGCGGCGATACCCGCTCGCACCACCATGGGGTCGGGGTCCGACACCCAGGTGGCCACCAGCATCCGTAGCAACCCGGCGTCGACGTCCCCGATCCGCTGGACGGCGATCGCGGCCGATTCGCGCACCCGCCAGCGATCATCGGCCGCCGCCCGGCGGAGCCGGTCGATCAGCGCCGGGCGGTCGTCGGCGGTCAGGATCAGTCGCCCCAGCGCGACCGTCCCACAGCAGGCCAGGTATTCGTCCGGCTCCTCCAGGAACTGCCAGATCAAGGGTTCGGGCAGCAGGTCGCCGGCGATGTCCAACAAGGTGAGGTTGGCCCGCGGACCGGGCAGCCCACTGCGCCGGATCAGGTAGTCCGCGATCGCATCCGGGGGCAACGCAGCCAGTTCGGCGCGGTACTGCGGGGCGAGGTCTGCCATGGCCAGCCATCCTAGGAGGACGGCCACGCCACGGGCCAGGGTGAAAACCTCGATAGAGTTGCCTGGTCGCCGAGCAAGGAGCCTGTCTGTGGCCGAAATCAACAGCCCCCTGTCCGCCCTCTACTCCCAGCTGCTGGGAGTGATCGAGTCGGTCGAACCGCGCATCGCGGCCGCGACCCGATCGGAGTTGGCAGACCAACGCGCCTCGCTGAAGCTCATCGCCAGCGAGAACTACGCCTCCCTGCCGGTGCTGCTGACCATGGGCACCTGGCTGAGCGACAAGTACGCCGAGGGCACCGTCGGCCACCGCTTCTACGCCGGCTGCCAGAAC
>CAZLJN010000119.1:0-7336 GCA_964559815.1 uncultured Propionibacteriaceae bacterium | reverse complement strand
GAGGGGCGACCGGCGCCGCCCCCAGCGGCGGCGCCGGTCGCCCCTCAGCCCGCGCCCGCCCCGCCGGCACCGGCAGAGCCCCAGCGGGTGGACACCGCCAACACCCGCTTGAGTGACGGCGTCAACCGGTGCCCGAAGTGCGGGTCGACCGACATACAGCTGCGGGTCTCCACCGGGATGCTGGTCTGCCTGTTCTGCCGGCATGAATGGTCCGAAGCGCAGATTGAGCCGATGGTGTCCGGCGACGCCCCACTGACCGAACTCACCGGCACCACGATCGCCTCGGGCGCGTCCGACATCTCCCCGGAGGTCTCGGGGATGATGACCTTGAAGTGCGCAGGCTGCGGTTCGGAGGTCGTGGTCAACACCGCCGAGGCGATGTCGTCGCGGTGCCACTGGTGCCGCCACGTGCTCACCATCAACGAACAGATCCCCAACGGCGCCGTGCCTGATGCGGTGCTCCCGTTCAGCATCACCCAGGCGCAAGCGGTGGAGAAGATCCGCGAGTTCGCCGGGAAGCGCCGAATGTTCGCCCACAAGTCGTTCCGCACCGGGTTCTCGCCGGAGAACGTCGTCGGCGTCTACCTGCCTTACATGGTGGTCGACGGCAACGCCAGCGCCGACGTCCACGGCTTCGGCGAGATCGAGACTCGGCGCTACACCCGCAAGGTCGGCGACCATGACGAGACCTACTACGACGCCGACGTCTACCAGGTGAATCGGCACGTCGACTACACCGTGGACGACCTCACCATCGAGTCGTCTGCGGAGCGGGCGAACATGAACGCACTGGTCAACACCAACAACATC
The DNA here is from genome assembly GCA_964559815.1 of uncultured Propionibacteriaceae bacterium. Classification (GTDB taxonomy): domain Bacteria; phylum Actinomycetota; class Actinomycetes; order Propionibacteriales; family Propionibacteriaceae; genus Propionicimonas. The sequence continues at coordinate 6,526 of CAZLJN010000119.1, read as the reverse complement.
ATCAACACGATCCTGCCGTTCGACACCAAGAACGCGGTGCAGTGGAACGCCAACTATCTGATCGGCTTCACCTCCGAGCGCCGCGATCAGGACGTGTCGAACGTCCAGCCGGTGTTGGAAGATCAGCTGCTTTCGATCGCTCGCTCGCAGGTGCACAACTCGGTGCGGCAGTACAACCGCGGCGTGCGCTGGGAGGCCGAACACCTGGACGTCCACGGCACCCGATGGGTGGCGATGTACCTACCGGTGTGGCTCTACTCGTTCTATCAAGAGGGCAAGAACTCCGCGATGGTGCACTACATCGCGGTGAACGGACGCACCGGCGAGACCATGGGCAGCGTGCCGGTGTCGCACGGACGGCTGCTGTTGGCCGCGCTCGCTGCCGGAACCGTGCTGGAGGCGCTCGTGATCTGGATTCTGGTGATGCTGTCATGACCACGCTACTGATCGATCTGGTCATCGCGCTGCAGAGTTCGTCCAACGGTTCGGGCTGGCTTCTGCTGGCCGGTCCGGCCGGCGCTGCCGGTACCTACTGGGGGCTGTACCAGTACTACCGAAACACCGGTAAGTCCCACGACTTCGAGCACGACACGATCATCGAAGCCCAGTCGATCACCGGCGGTGAGCAAAAGGTGGACGAGGTCCACGGCACGCAACGGACCACCATCAACGGCGACAACGTGGGCAGCTACCGCCAACGCGTCCAGCGGGTCTGACGCGACGCCTTCCCTAGACTGAGCGCGTGCGCAACTGGCCGAAGGTCGTCAATCGGGTGGTGCTTCCGGTCGCCATCCTGGTGTTCTACTTCGTCGTCCCGGTGAGCTCCGGCGATGCCCCACTGGGGCTCCTGGTCGGCACCCTGCTGGGTGCGGCGTTGCTGGCATTGGTGGCCAAGGTGGTGTTCACCGAGCTGCGTCGCGAGGAGCGGCGGCTCAAGCCGATCCATCTGCTGATCGCGTTCGAACTGGCGCTGGTGACCTTCTCGCTGGGCTACTACCTGCTCGCCCACGCCCACCCCGCCGAGTTCACCGGGCTGACCACCCGCCTGGACGCGCTCTACTTCTCGATGACCACGATGGCCACCGTCGGCTATGGCGACGTCAGCGCCTCGGGACAACTGGCCCGGCTGCTGGTCACCGGCCAGCTCGCCTTCAACCTGGTGTTCATCGCCGCACTGTTCGGACTGCTCCAGGACCAGGTGCGACACGGCGCGTTCCGGCCCAAGACCGACCCCGCCCCAACCGATTCGGCCGAGGAGACCGAACGTCCATAACGTGGACGAGATCGTCGATCCTCTAACTCGCTCGTAACCGCAGGCTGCGTACGGCTGTAACGCGGCGATGGTTGGCTGACAGCAGCCGAACGAAAGCGAGCACCCCCGTGACCATCACCACCTCCGAACTGCGTGGCGTCACCGGACGCACCTTGTACTTCTCCGGCGCCATCCGCGACTGCGTCCTGGCCGAGCGCAACGTCATTGCCACCGCCGCCGGCGAACTGGTGCCGCGCTACGAGAAGCTCGAGGTGCGCACCAAGCCCGGACAGTCGCTGTCGTTCTACAAGTCCGGCGCGCTGCGGACGGTCTACCTCGAGGACCAGACCGAGGTCGACACCCCGATCGGGCCGCTGCCGGCCGAGCTGGTCAGCTTCTACGAGGACGGCTCGCTCAACACCGTCTTCCAGCTCAATGGTCAGCTCAGCTACGCCTGGACCGAGAGCGACGAGAAGTCGCTGGCCGCCGAATGGACGCTGCCGTTCAGCTTCGACACGATCACCGCCAAGATGATCTCGATCCGCTTCTACCCCGGCGGGGAGGTCCGCAGCCTCACCCTGTGGCCCGGTGAGATGGTCCTGCTCAACACCCCCGTCGGACGGACGCTGGCGCGCACCGGCGTCCGTCTCCACCCCAACGGCGCGTTGGCGTCCTTCGAGCCGTCGTTCCCGCTGCAGGTCGAGACGCCGATCGGGGTGCTGACCGCCTACGACGTGGACGCGTTCACCGTCGACGGTGACCAGAACTCGCTGCGCTTCGACGAGAACGGCACCCTCACCCACCTGACCACCGCTGGCGAAGTGATCATCGAGACCCCCGACCGCGGCACCGTCCGGGTGAGCTCGCGGACGCGGTACGCCCTCACCTCGGACGTCCGGGTCAAGCTGCCGATCGAGATCAGCTTCGAATCCGACCTGGTCGTCATCGACAACGGTCAGCAGCTCGATTCGTTCTCGCTGACCGAGTGCACCTTCACGGTGATCTCCGACATCGAGACCTCCGCCCTCAACGCCTGCGACCTGCGGTGCGAATCCGGCGGTGGCGACTTCGACACCGAGGGGTGCAGCGGCGGCAGCTGTAGCTCCGGCGGTTGCGGCTCGGGTGGTCACGCCGACGACGGCTGCGAGAACTGCGAAGACGGGCAGTGCACCTCCCGCTGCGCCTGATAGCCCAGCCAAGCGATGCGTGACGATTCCCCGATGGGCCTCGTCGCCTTCAGGAATCAGCCGAGGGTGCCGATCTGGTAACTGCCGAGGGTGTCGTTGGGCCGGCCCTGGCTGGCGTGCTGGCCGTGGAAGGCCGCAGTGCCGTCAGTGCCACACAGGCTGAGGATCCGCTCGGGACCACCTGGATGTCGATTGATCCACGAGGTCACGTCGTAGACCTTGCCGTCGATGGCCGTCCAGCAGGACGCGGACGAGGCGTGCTGGCGCACTTGCTCCATGGTGAAACGTGGGGCGCTCGCAGTGGGGGTGACGCTGGCGGCAGGAGTTCGGCTCGGCGCTCCTGCGGACGGGGTAGCCGTGCCGGCGATCTGGCCAGCCCACACCGCGGTCGCTCCGGAGTGTCCGACCAGGACCACCAGGACGAGCGCGACCACCGACAGTAGGGCGGCGCCGGCCCCGGTGATGGTCGCGGTCAGCGATTTCACCCCGGCGATCGCGGCCTTGCGCTGGAGCCAGAACCAGACTGCTCCCACGACGAAGGTCGCCAGCATCACCGGCACCAGGATGTTGGCCAGCTGCTGGTGCTCGACCGGCAGCCCGACCCGGGCCGCCAGCGCCTCTCCGGATTCCTTCGCGATGACTGCGGCGAAAGCGCCGCCGGCCAGTGCGGCCATGGTGAGCCAGCCGTAGGGCTTGCGCCATTTGGGGACGAAGTAGATCACGATCACGGCGATCGCCGAGATCGGGATCAGCGTCACCACCGCGTGGACGATCAGCGGGTGCACCGGCAAGCCACCCACGGTGTCGAAGATGTCGGAATCGAGAGGCAATACATGCATGATTGAAATCTAAACGGCTAACCGGCTCCCTGGGCCGAGCCCCCTCAATCTTGCGTAATGATCGGGCTTAGCCGACGTCCTCTTGACGGGTCTCGATGGTGGGCTCGGCCACCGGCTCGACGATCGGATCGGCGGTCACCGGAGTTGCGCCCGGTGCGGCGACCGGCGCGGACAGGTCGATGGTGCGCACCGTCCGCGGCGCCAACGGCGTCGACACGTAGGTCGGACGGGTGATCGGCACCGGATCCCACAGCGAACCGGCGGTGGCGATCGGCACGCTCAGTTCGATCGAATGACCGTGGCTGGCCGCATCCAGTTCACTCAACGACAGCGCGACGGTCTCTTCAACCTCGCCACCGCGGATCGCCTCGGCCCGGCGCTCGAAATCAGCGCGCATCATCCGGACGCTGAAGCGTGCGACCACCAGGAAGCCGGCGATCAGGGCCGACGGAATCAACGCTGCCCACCAGGCGCCGAGGCCGACAGTGGCCAACGACGCCACCACGATCTGGACGGCCAACAGGAAGATCAGCACCCGGCGGCGACGCTGGGCGGCCTGAATGTCGAGCAGCTTCAGTTCAGTGAGCTTGGCCCGCCGGGTCAGCGGCGTGGAGATGTCGGCCGCGCCGTCATCGGCCGCGGCCAGCGATCCACCCGAGTGCACGATGGTGACCTCACCGCTGAACGGGATCGCCGGATCGATGTCCTCGGCCAACTCGACGCCGCGCTGACGCAGGAAGTAGGGCACCAGGTAGATCAGCCAAGCCGCAGCGATGGCGCCGAAGATCAGCCCAGTAAAACCCATACTCAACAAGCTAAGGGCGAACGGTTGCCCGACCCGCGACCCAGCCCGGCGCGTCTGCGGATTAGGTGCGGACAAGGCCCGCAACGGCCCGCATGTCAGGGTTCAACAGCGCCTGGTGGTTTCGACAAGCTCAACCAGCAGCTGGTCGACACCCGACTCAGTCGGCCACAGTCAGCGAGCGCTCGTACTGCGCCACCACCGAGCCGACCACGTCCTCGGCGTTGAGCACGAACATGTCATGGTCGCGCCAGTCACCGTTGACGTGCATGTAGCGCTCGCGGCGTCCCTCCAGCCGGAAGCCAAGCTTGCGCACCACCGCCAAAGAGTTGGTGTTCTCCGGACGAATGGCGATCTCGATGCGGTGCAGCCCGATCGCGAAGCAGTGATCGCAGGCCATCGCCACCGCCCGCGGAATGATGCCCCGGCCCGCCCAGGCCGGATCGACCCAGTAGCCGATCTGCGCCCAGCCCGCCGACCCGCGCGCGATCCCCGACACCGTCACTTGCCCGACGAAACGCGGACGCTCCCCCGGCGGGGTGTACTCCACCGCCCACGGCAGCATTGCGCCGGCCTTCGCCTTGGCGTTGAACATCCGCAGCAACTGGGCGAAGCTCATCGGCGACTCCGGCGAGTCCGGCGGACGGGTCGAATCCCACCGCCGGAACCACAGCGGCGAGGAGGCCCGGATCCGTGCCCACGCGGCCTCGTCCCGGCGGCGCAGCGGACGCAACACCACCGGCGGACTACTCAGCCGGACCGGCCAACGCGGATCACTCATGGACGGGTCAGTCCAGCACCCAGCAGACGACGCCACCGCCGATGGGAATCACGCCGACCCCTGCCGGCACGAAGATCACCGTGTTGGCGTCCGACAACTCCGCCGCGCCCTGATCACCCATGAACGGCAGCGGCCGCACCCCGGCGGACGTGCTGTGCGCCAGCACCAGAAGGGTCCGGACGGGATCGCTCTCCACCGGGCTGGTCAACTGTCCGTCGACCAGATGGGGTTCGGTGATCTCCTGACCGGACAGTCGCTCGATCAACGGCCGTCCGAACAACTCGTAGGCAAGATACGAGGCCACCGGCGACACCGGAAGCATCAGCAGCGGCGTCCGATCGGGGCCGACCAGACCGAACAGCATGGGGTGAGTGAACCCGTCCACGGCCGCCAGGTCGAAGGCGCCCAGGCCGCTGAGTCCCTGCAGCAGTTGCGGGGTGTAGTCGGCGACCAGGATCACCAGGTCGGAACGGACGAGCTGCTCGCCGACCGAGTTCGCGATCACCTTCGGGTCGGGCGGCAGGATGCCGGAGGCATACACCTGGGCACCGTCATCACGCAGCGAGGCCGCCAGCAAGGTGGTGGTGGAGTCGTAACGCTCGGTGAGCCGGGTCAGCGGCAGCCCGGGCTCGATCAGCCCCTTGGCCGCTGTCACCAGAGCCACCCGCGGACGCGGCCGGGCCAGCACCTTGTCATGGCCCACTTCGGCGATCAGACCCAGTGCGCGGGGAGTGAGCATGGCCCCGTGACCCAGCAGCCGATCACCATCGGTGACCCGGGATCCGGCCAGCCACAGGTTCTGTTGGAACCGGGCCTCGACTCGGAACTCCACCTCGTCGCCGACGACCATGCCGTAGTCGAGCGGCACGACCGCATCCGCGCCTTCGGGCACCGGCGCGCCCGCCGCCACCCGCACCGCGGTACCGGGGGTCAGCGGAGCCCCCCGCGGATCTCCGGCTTCGACACTGCCCACCACCGGCAGGATGATCGGGTTCATCTCCCCCGCACCGGCCAGCGTGGCCGCACGCACCGCCCACCCGGTCACCGTCGCCGAGGTGTAGATGGGCAGGTTGAGATCGGAAGTGAGCGATTCGCACAAAGTCAGGCCGCTGGCGTCCATCAAACCAATACCGAACGGACGCATTTCGCCGATCATCGAGATCAAGTAGTCGCGATGTTCGTCAATGCCGCGCAGGCCATTCGGGTCGACGCCCGGCGCCCCTGGCAGGCGCTCCAAGGCCGGTGCGGACGGCGGTGGTGGTGCAGCCTGCTCCACCGTCGTTTGCGGACCCCCCTTGGCACGTGAAAACAGAGCCATGCGCTTACCATAAGACAATGAATCCCGGCGCAGGAGATGGCGAGCCGAAAACCGCTTCGCCCCTCCCGGACAAGTCAAGACTCCGGGCCGCGTTGATGGCCGCGCGCACCGCACGAATCCCTGATCCGGACGTCGAACGCCTGCGCACGAGCCGGGCACTGGAGGTGAGCGGCGGCGCCGGCGTGGTGGCCGCCTACCTCGCCCGTCCGCACGAGCCGGCGACCGCCGACCTGCTGGCGGCCCTGGCCGAGGCCGGGGTGCAGGTGCTGCTGCCGGTGCTGACCCTCGAACCCGATTGGGCCTGGTATGCCGGGCCGGACGACTTCGCGCCCGGACCGTTCGGCATC
>CAZLJN010000118.1:5980-7435 GCA_964559815.1 uncultured Propionibacteriaceae bacterium | reverse complement strand
ACGCAGGACGAGCCCGACGCCGAGCGCCTGGTCGCTGGAGACGTGGTCGGCGCCCTCGACCGTGTGCAGTCGGGTGCCCTCGATCACCGTCGGCACGCCGAGCGGGCCGAAGTGGTGACCGGGCTCGGCCGCGATCAGCAGGGCGTCGACCTGGGTGTTGAGGAAGCCGTCGATGGCGTTGACCGGCCGGTCGCCCATCCGGTAGTTCTCGCGGATCGCGACGTGGAAGCCGCGGGGAGCCATCGCCGCGCGCACGCCCTGCAGTACCTCGACGAACCACGGGTTGGAGAAGTCGTCGATGACCATGCCGACGGTGTACGTGCGGTCGGCGGCGAGGTTGGCCGCGGCCCGGCTGGGCCGGTAGCCCAGCCTGGCGATCGCCGACTGGACCGCGTCCCGCTTGGCGTCGCTGACCAGGTCGGAGCCGTTGAGGACGAGCGAGACCAGCGACTTGGACACGCCGGCCTCCCGGGCGACGTCGTAGATCGTCGGCCGTGCGCTGCGCGGTCTGGTGCTCATCGCCCTCCCGGTCACGATTCTGTCACAAAGCTCCAGATTCCTATTGACAGGACATTTGGGCCTGCCTAGTGTGGTGCCTGCTTGGAGCGCTCCAAGCTTACATCAAGGAGGATGAATGAGCATCGGCATCGCCGTCATCGGAGCCGGTATGGCGGGCAAGGCGCACATCGCCGCGTACAAAGTGGCTCCCACCCTGTACGAGTCGACCCTTCCCGACCTGCGATATGTCTCCATCGGCGACGTGAACGCCGAGCTCGGCGCGGCCACCGCGAAGCGGTACGGCTTCGAGCGCAGCGACACAGACTGGCGCGCGATCGCCGACAACCCCGACATCGACGTGGTCAGCGTGGTCATTGCGAACCACCTGCACCTCGAGGTGGTGAAGGGACTGCTGGAGGCCGGCAAGCACGTGCTGTGCGAGAAGCCGCTCGCCGACACCCTCGAGTCGGCGCGGGAGATGGCCCGGCTCGCCCGCGAGGCCAGCACCATCGCCCGGATCGGCCTCACCTTCCGCCGCCAGCCCGGCATCGCCGCGATCCGCAACTGGATCAACGACGGGACGCTGGGCCGGGTGCTGCACTTCAGCGGCCGCTACTGGTGTGACTACGGCTGCAACCCCAAGGGCCCGATGAGCTGGCGCTTCTCCGGCCCGATGGGCACCGGTGCGCTGGCCGACATCGGCAGCCACCTCTCCTACCTGTCTGAGTTCCTCTGCGGGCCGATGCAGGCGGTGTCGGGTGGTGGCTTCACCACCGCGATCACCGAGCGGCCGCTCCCGCTGGGTGCGGTCGTCGGCCACGGCCTGGCCGCCGTGTCGGACACCTACGAACCCGTGACCAACGACGACTACGCCACCTTCACCGCGCACTACGCCGACACCACCGGCAGCCTCGAGGTCTCCCGCGTGGCCGCCGGCTACCCGAACAACCTGAACTT
>CAZLJN010000118.1:0-5970 GCA_964559815.1 uncultured Propionibacteriaceae bacterium | reverse complement strand
TCACCCAGGAGACCCCGTCCCAGGTGCGCCTGTACCTGCACGACGACCAGCCCGGCAGGAACGGCTACCGGACCGTCGACCTGGGCGGCGACCACCCGTACGTCTCAGGCGGCATGCCGATCGACGTTTCCGGTGTCGGCTTCGGCCAGAACGAGGGCTTCACCTTCCAGGCCCGGGCCTTCCTCGAAGAGGTCGCCGGCATCCCCGAGGAGCAGTCCCTGCCCCGCAACGCGTCCCTCGACGAGGGCGTCCACAACATGGAAATCCTGGCCGCCGTTGCCGAGTCGGCCGCGAACAACGGAAAGAGCGTGACCCTGTGAAGCTTGGTGTGTACAACGCGGTCCTGCACGACCGCTCCCTGGAAGAGGCGATCGGAGTCATCGCCGGTCTGGGCCTGAACGGCATCGAGATCAACTCCGGTGGTTTCCTGCCCCCGACCCACATCCCGAACATCGACGAGATCGTCGCCTCACCGGCCGCGGCGAAGGCGTTCCTGGCGACGTTCGCGGGCACGGGTGTGGAGATCGCGGGCCTGAACTGCAACGGCAACCCGCTGCACCCCAATCCCGTGATCGGTGAGAAGCACGCTGAGGACGTCCGCCGGTCGATCCGGGCCGCCGCCGCCCTGGGGCAGAACCGCGTGGTCACCATGTCGGGTCTGCCCGGCGGCGAGCCTGGCGCGACCCGTCCGAACTGGATCGTCAACGCCTGGAACTCGGCGGCGCTGGACGTGCTGGACCACCAGTGGGAGATCGCGGCGGCGTTCTGGAGCGACATCGACCAGCTGGCGAAGGACCACGGGGTGAAGGTGGCCCTGGAGCTGCACCCGCAGAACATCGTGTTCAACGCCCGGGACATCCGCAAGCTCGTCGAACTGACCGGTGCCACCCACGTGGGCGTGGAGATGGACGCGTCCCACCTGTTCTGGCAGCAGGCCGACCCGGTATCGGTGGTGCGTGAACTCGGTCCGCTGATCTTCCACGCCGCGGCCAAGGACATCCGGATCAACCCCGAGAACGCGAAGCTGAACGGCGTCCTGGACAACGGCTTCCGCCGGCTTCGTGAGGACGAGGATCGGGTGAACCTGGGTGGCGACGAGTGGGCCAACGAGTGGCCGAAGGACTCCTCGTGGGACTTCGTCGCGCTGGGCAAGGGCCACGACACCGCGTACTGGACGGAGTTCATCCGCGCCCTCTACGAGGTCGACCCCGACATGTGCCTGAACATCGAGCACGAGGACACCGAGCTGGGCCGGATCGAAGGCCTCGAGGTGGCCGCCACCGTCCTGAGGGACGCCTGGGCCGCCTTCTCCGGCGAGCGTTCCCTGAGCCTGTCGAAGGGCGCCGTTTCCTGACCACCTCGCCGGTCGGGGGAGCGCGCACCCCCGACCGGCCCGGACCTCGCTGGAGCGAAGGCAGCACCACCCGCCCCCACCGTGAAGAAGTCCCCAATGAAGGAGATTCAGATGCGCAAGACCCTGGTGGCCATCTTGGCCACTCTCAGCGCCGTGGCTCTGACCGCGTGCAGCGGCACGACACCGGCCAGCACGGGCTCGTCCAGCGGTGGAAGTACGGAGAAGATCAAGCTCGGCATCGCCATTCCGGCCGGCAACGAGACGTTCTGGACCAGCTGGATCAAGGGCGCTCAGGCTGAAGCCGAGAAGCTCAACGTCGACCTCACCATCACCGACGCCAAGAACGACGCCCAGACCATGAACGACCAGGTCAACACCATGATCGTGGGTGGCATCAAGGGCCTGGCCGTGGCTGCGGTCGACACGACCGCCAACAAGAGCGCCGCCCAGGCTGCTACCGATGCGAACATTCCGATGATCACCTCGAACCGCACCCTCGACCTGAAGTACGGCGGTGTGGGCGGGGCGAACCCGATCGTGCACACCGGCTTCAACGATTATCAGATGGGCGGCTTCCAGGGCGACCTGCTGATCAAGGCCTGTGAGGGCAAGGATCCGTGCAACGTCGCGCTCCAGGTGGGAACGCTCGGTGCCTCTCCGCAGATCGACCGGGAGAAGGGCCTGATGGACAAGATCGCCAGCACCCCGAGCATCAAGATCGTGATGCGGGAGACCAACAGCTTCGACCCGGTCAAGGCTGCTGACGTCACCCAGACCATGCTGCAGAAGAGCAAGGACATCTCTTTCATGCTCTGCCAGACCGATCCCGAGGCGCTAGCCGCGGCCACCGTGCTGAAGGAGCAGGGTCTTGAGGGCAAGATCGGCGTCATCGGCATCGGCGGCTCCAAGGAGGGTGTCGAGGCGGTTGCCTCCGGGAAGATGTTCGGCACGGTGCGGGTGTCCGGCGCCGATGACGGTGGCACCTCGCTGCGCACCCTGTACTCGGTTGTGACGAACAAGGGCGCCGACCTGAAGGTGGACACCTCCGGCGATCGTCCGACTGTCATCGTGGATGCCCTCGTCATCACCAAGGACAACGCGGCCGACAACCCCGGGGATTGGTGATCTGAATGACCGACGACCTTCCCCGCATCGAAGCGCGCGGGGTGACCAAGATCTTCGCTGGCGTCCCCGCCCTGGACAAGGTGGACCTCACCTTGTACCCGGGGGAGGTCGTCGGTCTCCTCGGCGAGAACGGCGCCGGCAAGTCCACGCTCATCAAGGTGCTGGCCGGTGTGTACATCCCCGAAGCCGGTGACATCCGGGTGCGCGGCGAGAAGGTGCACTTCACCGAACCCATCGACGCGATCGCCCGAGGTATCGCCACCGTGCACCAGCACAGCTCCCTCGCCAACAACCTGACCGTCGCCCAGAACCTGATCCTGGGACGGGAGCCGGGCCTGTCCTGGCTGCCGTTCTGGATCCGGCAGAAAGCGATCCTCGCCAAGGCAAGGGAGATCACTGAACGCCTCGGCATCGACCTCCCGCTTACGACGCTCGTGGACGATCTCACGGTTGCCCAGAAGCAACGGGTCGAGATCGTCCGGGCGGCCTCTGAAGCCGACACTCTGATCATCCTCGACGAGCCCACGGCCGCGCTGAACCCCGACGAGGTCGACGAGTTGTTCGAGGTGATCCGCACACTGAAGGCCAAGGACATCCCCGTGCTCTACGTCAGCCACCGCCTCGACGAGATCCCAGTCATCTGCGACCGGGTCGAGGTGCTACGCGACGGCAGGAACGTCGGCGGGCTCAACCACGAAGACTCCGTCCCGGCCAAGATCATCCCGCTGCTCGTGGGGCGTCAGCTCGGCAACCTGTTCCCCGACCTTCCACAGATCAGCGAAGAGATCGTACTGAATGCCGAGAACGTGTCCGGCAAGCTGTTGCGGAACGTCTCCCTCACCGTCCACGCCGGCGAGGTGGTGGGTCTGACCGGCGCGATCGGTGCGGGTCAGCGTGATTTCGCCCGCATCGTGTTCGGCGCCGACCCCGGCACGGGGAGGATCGAACTGCTCGGCAGACCACTGCCGCCGAGCCGCCCGGACCTGGCCGTCAAGGCCGGCGTCGGCTACGTCAGCGGCGACCGGAAGAAGGACGGGCTGTTTCCGATCCTGCCGGTATGGCGCAACACCACCGTGGTGAAGTCCGACAGCCTGGCCACCGCAGGCTTCCTCATCCCGGCCCGGGAGCGGAAGGAGGGCGTCAAGCTGATCGAGCAGTTCGATGTCCGCACTTCCTCGCCCAACAAGGAGATCGGAGACCTCTCAGGCGGCAACCAGCAGAAGGCGCTGCTGGCCCGGTGGGCGGCAGTGACTCCGAAGCTGCTCATCCTCGACGAACCGACGCTGGGCGTCGACGTGGGCGCCCGCCGGGAGATCTATGACCAGATCGTTTCGCTCGCCGAGTCCGGCATGGGCGTCCTCCTGGTCTCCGCAGACCACGCAGAACTCCAGGGCATGAGCCACCGGGTTCTGGTCTTCACCGATGGCGAAGTGGTGGCCGAGATGGAGGGCAAGGACGCCACTGAAGAAGCCATCCTCCACGCCCGTATCCGCACCGACAAGAAGGCAGCATCATGAGCACGACCCCCAGCGACCCCACGGCATCGACCCCAACCAAGGCGAGCACGGCGGTTCCCAAGGGGAGCCTGTCGAAGCTCGCGCCGATGCTGCGACGCAACGGCCTGCTGATCTTCTTCGCGTTCCTGCTGGTGGTGTTCACCATCGCGCGGCCGGAGTTCCTCAGCCAGGCGAACATCCGCAACATCCTGCTGAGTGCCTCGGTGATCGGCATCCTGGCCCTCGGGCAGACCGTCGTGATCCTCACCGGCGGCTTCGACATCGGCATCGCGAAGACCGCGGTGCTGGCCGGCATGGTCGTGGCGCTCACCGCCGGCATGGGGCCTGTTGCCCTCCTGATCGGGATCCTGGCCACGGTGGCTGTGGGTCTGGTGAACGGCATCCTGATCTCACGGACCAAGGTGAACCCGTTCATCGTGACGCTCGGTATGTACACCATCCTCACGTCCGTCGCCCTGTTGGTGAACAACGGCGGTTCGATCATCAACCTGCCACAGTGGCTCATCGATCTCGTGGGCTGGCAGTGGCTGGGGATGCCCGGCATCGTGTGGTGGTTCGCGATCATCGCCATCATCACGCATGTGGCGTTGGCCTACACCCGTTGGGGCGGTCATATCTATGCCGTCGGTGGCAACGAGGAAGCCGCCCGCTTGGCTGGCATCAAGTCGAGCAACGTCCTCGCCTCCGCGTACGTTGTCGCCTCGGTGGTCGGCGGTCTCGCCGGCGTGATGCTCACCTCCCGACTGGGAACCGCGTCCCCGGTGGCACTGCCCGGTGCCGAGCTCGACTCGATCGCCGCAGTGGTCATCGGTGGCACCAAGCTGTCCGGCGGTTTCGGCTCCATCCCGCGAACCCTGATCGGCATCCTGATCCTGATGGCCCTGCAGAGCGGTCTGGTGCTGATGGGCGTCAACCCCTACTACCAGGGCATGTTCAAGGGCGCGATCCTGATCCTCGCCGTCGCCGTCGACGTGATCTTCGGCAAGAAGAAGTAACCCACCCAGTGAGCGGGCGGATTCACCGGAGTGCCTGGAGCCTCCGGTGAGTCCGCCATCCAGCAAACACCCCAGAGAAGGAACGACGAATGGTGGACATCGCGCTCGACCCGAACATGTACTACCCGTCGATGTCGACGGCCGACACGCTGCGAAAGGCGGCCGACCTCGGCTTCGGGTTCGTGGAGCTGTCGCCGAACACCGAGTTCCACTTCTGGCACCGCTATCCGAAGGCGGACGCCGAGTTCGTCGCCGGGCTGAACCGGGCCCAGGCCGAGACCGGGGTGACGGTGCGGACGCTGAACCCGGTGTTCAACTGGTCCTCGACCGACGAGACCGAACGACAGGCGCAGGTGCGGAACTGGCGCCGCCTGCTGCAGCTGGCCGATGCGATCGACTGCCGGGAGATCACCAGTGAGTTCTCCGGGAACCCGGGCACGTACCGGGAGTGCGAGGCGCAGTGGTACCGCTCGATCTCCGAACTGGCCGATGACTTCGAGAAGTACGGCATCCGGCTGAACATGGAGGCCCATCCCTACGACTTCGTCGAGTTGCACGATGACGCCTACTCGCTGATCCGTGGGGTGGACGTGGACTGGATCGGCTACGAGTTCTGCTGCCCGCACGCCTTCCACCTCTCCGACGGCGCCGGCGACGTCGAGCGGATGATCCGCACCTCGGCCCCGAAGCTGCGGGAGGTGCATGTCGCGGACGCGCTGAACCATCGGGCGAACGACGGCAACCGCTACATCGTGAACCCGCCCGGCGTCGACGCCCGCGTCCACCAGCACGCCGAGATCGGCAGGGGAGAGGTGCCGTTCGACCAGGTGTTCGCCACCCTGCGCGAGATCGGCTTCGACGGAGTGGTCAGCGTCTGCGTGTTCGGCTGGCACGAGGACGCCGACAACATCAACCGCCGCATGCTCCAACGCATCCAAACCGAACTCAACGCCTGACCGCCCCGCCCCCTCCAGCCGGG
>CAZLJN010000117.1:304-7438 GCA_964559815.1 uncultured Propionibacteriaceae bacterium | reverse complement strand
TGGAGCCGCCACCGACCAGCTTCTTGAACTTCACCAGCGAGAAGTCGGGCTCGATGCCGGTGGTGTCGCAGTCCATCATGAAGCCGATGGTGCCGGTGGGCGCCAGCACTGAGGCCTGAGCGTTACGGAAGCCGTTCTTGGCACCGAGCGAGACCACCCGGCTCCACTCGCCGGAGGCCGCAGCCAGCACCGGCTTGTCGAGGCCGTCGAAGGTGCGCACGTCGTCGTTGGCGGCCTGATGCTTGCGCATCACCCGCTGGTGGGCGGCGGCGTTGAGGGCGTAGCCGTTGTACGGGCCGACGATGGCGGCCAGCTCGGCCGAACGACGGTAGGACGTCGCGGTCATCAGCGAGGTGATCGATGCGGCCAGCGCCCGTCCGCCGTCGGAGTCGTAGCCGCGACCCACCGCCATCAGCAGCGCGCCCAGGTTGGCGTACCCGATGCCCAGCTGACGGAAGTTGCGGGTGGTCTCACCGATCGGCTCGGTCGGGAAGTCGGCGAAGCAGATCGAGATGTCCATCGCGGTGATGATCAGCTCGATCGCCTTGACGAAGTTCTCCACATCGAAGGTGTCGTCGTCGCGCAGGAACTTCATCAGGTTCAGGCTGGCCAGGTTGCACGAGGAGTTGTCCAGGCTCATGTACTCGCTGCACGGGTTGGACGCGTTGATCCGGCCCGATTCGGGGTTGGTGTGCCAGGCGTTGATGGTGTCGTCGTACTGGATGCCGGGGTCGGCGCATTCCCAGGCGGCGTGGGAGATCTTGGCGAACAGGTCGCGGGCATCGACAGTCTCGATGACCTCACCGGTAGACCGGGATCGCAGACCGAACGGGCTGCCGTCCTCGACCGCGCGCATGAACTCGTCGCTCACTCGCACCGAGTTGTTGGCGTTCTGGTACTGGACGCTGACGATGTCCTTGCCACCCAGATCCATGTCGAAGCCGGCGTCGCGCAGCGCACGAATCTTGTCCTCTTCGCGGGCCTTGGTCTCGACGAACTCGTAGATGTCGGGGTGGTCGACGTCGAGAACGACCATCTTGGCCGCACGCCGGGTCGCACCACCGGACTTGATGGTGCCCGCGCTGGCGTCCGCGCCGCGCATGAACGACACCGGGCCCGAAGCGGTGCCACCGGAGGACAGCAACTCCTTGCTGGAGCGGATCCGCGAGAGGTTCAAGCCGGCGCCCGACCCGCCCTTGAAGATGAAGCCCTCTTCCTTGTACCAGTTCAGGATCGAGTCCATCGAGTCGTCGACGCTCAGGATGAAGCAGGCGCTCACCTGCTGCGGGCTGGTGGTGCCGACGTTGAACCAGACCGGAGAGTTGAAGCTGAAGTACTGGTGCAGCAGCATCCAGGTCAGTTCGTGCTCGAAGATCTCCGCGTCGGCCTCGGTCGCGAAGTAGTCGTTCTCCTCGCCGGCCGTGCGGTAGGTCTTCACCACCCGGTCGATCAGCGTCTTCAAGCTCGCTTCGCGGACGGGGGTGCCCAGCGCGCCGCGGAAGTACTTGGTGGTGACGATGGTGGAGGCGTTGACGCTCCAGAAGTCGGGGAACTCCACGCCGCGCTGTTCGAAGACCGTCTCGCCGGTCTTCCAGTTGGTCTGGATGACGTCACGGGAGTCCCAGGTGACCTCGTCGTAGGGGTGGACGCCTGCGGTGGTGAAGACGCGATCGATCTTCAGTCCAGGAGCCTTGCGACCACTCTTCGTTGTGGTCTTCACGGTCTCGGTCATGATGGGAGTGCCTTTCGCTTCTGAAGGGGGGGCGGTGGTGCGGGAGTTTCAGTGGGTGTTGAGCGTCGGCTGACGCAGGGTCTGGATCTCTTCGGAGAAGTCGTCCACGGAATCGAAGTTCTTGTACACGCTGGCGAATCGCAGGTAGGCGACCGGGTCGAGCTCGCGAAGCGGACCCAGGATGGTCAACCCGACTTCGTCCGCCGGAATCTCCGCCTGCCCGGACGCTCGCAAGGTCTCCTCCACCTGCTGACCCAACCGGGCCAGGTCGGTTTCCGACACCGGACGCCCCTTGCAGGCTTTCGCCACTCCGGTGATGACCTTCTCCCGAGAGAAGGGCTCCACCACACCGGACCGCTTGACCACGACCAGTTGCATCTGCTCCAGGGTGGTGAATCGCCGCTCGCACGCCGGGCACTGACGCCGGCGCCGGATGCTCTTGCCATCTTCGGCCACCCGGCTGTCCAACACCCTGGTGTCGGTGTTGCGGCAGAACGGGCAATGCATCGTTGCGGGCCTTTCTCGAAGCGGTTCTGTGAGTGAACCTGTGGAAAACGCTGTGGGCAACGACCACAATCTGTGGACGAACGACACGCGTGTAACTACTACATCTAGAGGCTACGCAAGGTGATGGCACAACGCAAGATCAGGTCACTCGCGTGTCGCGCGGTGTTCGCAATTCGGGTCCCGTGACGGTAGTAACGCAACCACCGACACACCGGCCACCAGTCAGCGAACACCCGCCGATCGCGGCGAAATCGCTGCTCAGCGCACCACACTGGCGGCCACCGGAGCGGCGATCGGAGCCTCACTCACCGAGAGGAAGCTAGTGACCGCGACAGCCACCCCGGTGGCGAACAGCGCCGCGAAGGCACCCAGAATGACGGCGATCCCCCGATTGGTCAGCCGCAGAGACCCGGACGTCCGGCGCGGGCCGGCCGCGGGCACCACCGCCGGCGCCGGCGTGGCGAAATCATCAGCTTCGGTGCCGGCCCCACCGGGCAGCAACCGCAGGCGCACCGGCGTCGCCGCCAGGAACTCCTCGACCAGCAGATCGTCTACCAGCGCTGCGCTCATGATCGCCACCTTTCTCGAACATCTGTTCGATACTCTAGTCGAACAGCCTGACACTTTTCGAACATCTGTTCGCTCGGCGTGTCGATGGCTCCACTTCACCAGCCGCCACTGACAGTCCTGATACATCGAGTCGAATTCGCGACACGCTCGAACATGTGTTTGATTCCTCGACGGTGCCCGATTACCGTGAGTTGCATGGCATCGACAGTTCCCCCGGCACGCCGACCCGGCCGCCCGCGCAAAGAAGATGTGGCAGCCCAACTCGGCACCAACGTGAGTGAGCTCCCCGATGGCCCGGTCGATGCCGAAGGACTCACCGCCCGGCAGCGCCGCATCCTGGAAGTGATCCGCGACGCTCTCGCCGAGCGGGGTTACCCGCCGAGCATCCGCGAGATCGCCGACGGCGTCGGGCTGGCCTCATCCTCGTCAGCGGCGCACCAGTTGAAGGTGCTGCAAGCCAAGGGCTTCCTGTTCCGCGACCCCCATCGCCCGCGCGCACTGGAAGTGCGGCTGCCGAGTTCCATGGCGGCGGCCGCTGCAGCGCCCGCCGCCCCGGACGTGGTCGAGCCTGACTTCCCTGTCCCGAGCGCACCGGCCGTCGAGGTGCCGATCCTCGGACGGATCGCCGCCGGCGGGCCGATCCTGGCCGAGCAGGCCGTCGAGGACGTCTTCAGCCTGCCCAAGCAGTTGGTCGGCGAAGGCACCTTGTTCATGCTGGAGGTCAAGGGCGATTCGATGATCGACGCGGCCATTTGCGACGGGGACTTTGTGGTCGTGCGGCAGCAGCCCGACGCCAACAACGGCGACATCGTGGCCGCCCTCCTGGGCGATGAGGCCACCGTGAAGACCTTCAAGCGCACACCGGGTCAGGTGTGGCTGATGCCGCACAACCCGGCCTATGAACCCATCGACGGCAACAATGCCTCCATCCTGGGCAAGGTCGTCGCCGTCCTGCGTCGGGTGTAGCCATTCGCATCTCGATCCGGGTCAAGCCCGGCGCCGGACGCACCAAGGTGGGCGGACGCTACGACGTCGACACCCTGGTGGTGGCGGTGTCGGCCCGGGCCGTCGACGGACGGGCCACCGAGGCGGCATTGCGCGCGGTCGCGGAGGCGTTTGGCCTGGCCATGCGAGAATTGACACTTGTCTCGGGGGCCACTAGTCGCACGAAGATAGTCGACATCAGTGGTGATCACCACGATCGCCTGCAGGAGCTTCTTGGAGGATGATCGGTCATGGCCCGGTTCGTGTCGACCCTGTTCTGCTCACTCGATGGCGTGGCCGAAGTCGACCCCGCCTGGCACTTCCCCTACTTCGACGAACACATGGCCGCCGCGGTCACCGAGGACTACAACGACGCTGACGCCCTGCTGCTGGGCCGGGTGACCTACGACAGCTTCGCCGGAGCCTGGCCCGACAGGGAGGCCGCCGGTGGCGAGGATGCATCCTTCGCCGCGCAACTGGGCGATCTGCGCAAGCTCGTGGCCACCAGGGGCAGCCAGGAACTGGGCTGGCGCAATGTCGAACCTGTGGCCGAACTGCTCAGCGCGATACCGGCACTGCGACAGGACCCGGCTCTGAACACGATCCTGGTGGCCGGCTCGATCTCGATCGTGCGCGAGTTGCTGTCGGTCGGTGAACTCGACGAACTGCGACTACTGGTGCACCCGGTGCTGGCCGGCACCGGTCGACGTATCTTCGCCGCCGACGCCGGAATGCAGCCCCTCGAACTGGCGCACTCCGAGGCCTTCCCGACCGGCGTGCTGCGACTCATCTACCGCCCGGCCACCCTGCCTGGCAGCGCCGACTACGCCGAGGCCGCCCATCAGCTGAGAGAGCACGGCTAGGCCCGGTCAGGCCACCTCTCCCCCATCGCCGCCACGCAACCGCCGCAGCGCGCCGATCGCGGTCTCCCGGTCGGTGGTCATCCAGAAGTCCGGCAACGAAGCGGTCAAGAAGCTGCCGTAGCGGGCGGTCACCAGGCGCGGATCCAGCACCGCCACCACGCCGCGGTCCTCCATGCTGCGGATCAGCCGTCCCGCCCCCTGAGCCAGCAGCAGGCCGGCATGCGTGGCGGCCACCGACATGAAGCCATTGCCACCGGCCTCGGCCACCGCCTGCTGACGCGCCTGCATCAGCGGGTCGTCGGGACGAGGGAACGGAATCTTGTCGATGATCACCAACCGACAGGTGTCGCCGGGCACATCGATGCCCTGCCACAGCGACAAGGTGCCGAACAACGACGCCTCGGGATCGTTGATGAACTCACTGGTCAGACGCGCCAGATGCGCGTCTCCCTGACACAGCACCAGACGATCGGGGACGTGCTCGCGGCAGTACCGCGCGGCAGCTTCTGCAGCCCGCTGAGACGCGAACAGGCCCAGGGTGTGCCCGTCGGCCGCCCACAACAACTCGGCCACTTCGGCAAGGATTTCCGGGCTGATGCCGTCACGACTGGGCGGAGTCAGCGACCGGGCAACGTACAAGATCCCCTGACGGCGGTAGTCGAACGGCGATCCGACATCGAGAGCTCGATAGCCGCCTTCGGCCGGCCCGCCCAGACCGAGCGAATAGCCGACCGAGGTGAAGTCGCCGCCGATCTTCAGGGTGGCCGAGGTCAGCACGCTGGGATGGGCGTCGAAGATCTGATTGCGCAACAGACCGGCCACAGACAGAGGCGCACACACCGCCTGGCGTCCGAACCGCTCCGACTCTGACACCCAGATCACGTCACGTTCGTCCAGCTTGGCCAGGCGCTCGGCCACATCGAAGATCTCCTGCGCCGCGCCCTGGGCCTGGCGACGCTCGACATCATCGTCGTCACCGCCGGTGAGCCCACTCACCGCCGCCCGGGCGGCCGTGCGGACAGCCGCGAACGCGTCCTTCAGCGGATCGGCCGGGTCGGTGATCCGGCCCACCTCAGCAGCGTCCAGACCGGCCTGCAGGACGTCGGCGGCATCGAGGAAATCCAGTCCGACATCATCGCTCAGCCAGGCCAGGCAGCGCTTGGCGACCCGTTCGACCAAGGACGGACTCAACTCGACCGACGCCGCACCGGTGACCCGCGAGACCAGCTCGTGGGCCTCGTCGATGATCAACGCGTCATACTCCGGCAGCGCCGTGCCGCCGTGCAGCGCATCGATCGCCAACAAGGCGTGGTTGGTGACCACCAAAGCCGAGGCGCGCGCCCTCTCTCGCGACTTCTCCACCAGGCAGGCCGCGCCCTGGGGGCACTTCTGGGCCCCCACGCACTCGCGCACCGGTACCGAGATCTGGTTCCAGGCCGTCGGCGTATGCGCCGGCGCATCGTCCCGGTCGGCCAGCCCGCCCGAGGCGGCCTGCTCTTCGGCCCACTGTCGCAGCGCCACCACTTCCGCGCCCAGATCGGAGGACTGACCCGGCTCCGGGAGCAGCGCGTCCTGCTCCAGCCCCTGACCGTCGCGGACCTTCAACAAGCAGGCGTAGTTGCTGCGTCCCTTGAGGACCGCGTGGGTCACCGTGGTGCCGCTGACCTCAGCGCAGGCGGCGACCGCGGCCGGGATGTCCTTGCTGGCCAGCTGCGCCTGGAGCGCCAGCGTGGCGGTGGCGATCACTACCCGCGCCTGCGGATCACTGGCCAGGTGCGCCAGCACCGGAGCCAGATAGCCCAGCGACTTCCCGGTGCCGGTACCGGCCTGGACGAGCAGGTGCTCGCCGGTGTCCAGCGTGGTGGCCACCTGCTCGGCCATCTGCACCTGACCGTCGCGGCTGATGCCCCCGATCTCGTCGATGGCCGCCGCCAGGATCCGTCCAGCCAGGTCGAACAGGTCACTCATGCGTCGAGATCGGCGTACGCGGCGAGCTCACCAGCCAGGTCGGCGTTCACCCGCACCACCACCCGGGTGCCCTCGGCGGTGTGCTCGGTAGAGATGAACTCGCCGGCCGTGTGGATCTTGTCGATCAGATCGCCGCGGGCGTACGGCACCAGCGCCCGCACCTCGACACCGGGACGTGGCAGCCGCTCCTCGATGCGTTCCAGCAGCACGTCGATGCCCTCGCCGGTGCGCGCCGACACGAACAGGGCATCGGGGTAGGCGCCGCGCAGCGCCAACAGGATGTCGTCGGGGGCGGCATCGATCTTGTTGATCACCAACTGCTCGGCCACGTCACTGGCGCCGATCTCGCTCAACACCGCCCGGACGGCGTTCACCTGGCCGAACGGATCCGGGTCGGAGCCGTCGACCACATGCAGCAGCAGATCGGCCGCGGTGGACTCCTCCAAGGTCGAGCGGAACGCCTCCACCAGATCGTGCGGCAGATGACGGATGAAGCCGACGGTGTCGGTG
>CAZLJN010000117.1:0-294 GCA_964559815.1 uncultured Propionibacteriaceae bacterium | reverse complement strand
TGTCGGTGAGGGTGAACACTCGACCGTCGCTGGCCTCGCTGCGTCGCGTGGTGGCGTCCAAGGTGGCGAACAGTGCGTTCTCGACCAGGACGCCGGCGCCGGTCAGCCGATTCAGCAGCGAGCTCTTGCCGGCATTGGTGTAGCCGACGATGGCCACGCTGGGCACCTGGTTGCGGGAGCGCTGCGAGCGTTTCGTCTCGCGCACCTGATCGAGTTCGCGCAGCCGCCGGCGCAGCACCGCGATCCGGGTCTTGATCCGGCGTCGATCGGTCTCGATCTTGGTCTCACCAGGGC
>CAZLJN010000116.1:0-7509 GCA_964559815.1 uncultured Propionibacteriaceae bacterium | reverse complement strand
CCTCTGGGTTATGAGCCCAGCGAGCTACCGAGCTGCTCCACCCCGCGTTGCGTTCCGCCAGCTTAGGGGAGCGGCGCTGGTTTCCCAAATCGAGCCTCGGAGCGGGTTTGTGGACACCCGGCGGTGGGACCGTCCCTACCCCCAGGCTGCTCCGGTAGACTCAGGCCGCCTCCCCGTGCGGTGCGGGGATGACAACTCTGGAGGGCACATGAGCTTCGCTGATGCCTGGCGGCGTCCCCGTTCTGCTGCGACCAAGGCGGTTGCCCTGGTCGTCGGGCTCACTCTCGGCTTCGGCGTGGTGGGCTGTAGCACGAGTGGCAATGCCACTCCTGCAGCGACCCGAAATCTGGTCGTCGGTGCGACCTTCGAGCCGAGCAGTATGGACGCCTGGCATGTGGCCGGGGCGGCGATCCCGCAGGTGCTGCTCTACAACGTGTACGAGACCTTGGTGAAGGTCGACGCCGAGGGGCAGTTGAAGCCGCTGCTGGCGCAGGCCTGGGAGATCAGTCCTGATGGCCTGAACTACACCTTCCACTTGAATCCGGCCGCGAAGTTCGCCTCGGGTAACCCGGTCAACGCCGCTGCGGTGGTGGCCAACATCGAGCGCCTGAAGAACGACGCGAAGCTGACCCCGACGCTGGCGTCCCAGATCGCCTTGGTGACCGGTGCCACTGCCATTGATGAGCATCAGGTGAAGATCACCCTGGCGCACCCGTCGCTGATGTGGCTGTACCAGATGACCTCCGCCCTGGGCATGATCGTGGACCCGACGTTCACCGGTGATGTCGCCACCGCCAGCGCCGGCTCGGGCCCCTACGCGTTCTCGGCCCACGACAAGGGCCAGAGCGTCACCTTGGTGGCGAATACCAGCTACTGGGGCACCCCGGCCCGGTTCGACAAGGTGGTGTTCCGCTACTTCCTCGATCCGAACGCCGAGAACGCCGCGATGCTGTCCGGCGATCTGGACATCATCTCCAACCTGCAGGCGCCGGACGCCCTGGCGCAGTTCAGCGACACCACCCGGTTCACCACCATCGACGGCTCCACCAACGGTGAGGTCGTGCTGGGGATGAATCATCAGACCAAGGCGCTGAAGGACCTCAAGGTTCGGCAAGCGCTCACCATGGCGATCGACCGCAAGGCTTTGCTCGACACCGCCTGGAACGGTCAGGGCACCTTGATCGGATCCATGTCGGTTCCGACCGACCCGTGGCACGAGGACCTCACCGCGACCAATGCCTACAACCCCGAAAAGGCCAAGGCGTTGCTCAAGGAAGCCGGCTACGACACTGGCCTGACTCTGCGGCTGCGCGTCCCGAACTTCCCCTACGCGGTGAAGTCGGCCCAGTTCGTGGCCAGCCAGCTCAAGGACGTCGGGGTGACGGCGAAGATCGAGGAACTCGATATCGGTCGTTGGCTCTCCGAGGTCTATGGCAAGCCCGCCGACTACGACCTGACGATCGTCGCGCACGTCGAACCTCGCGATCTGGGCAACTTCGCCAACCCGAAGTACTACTGGCGCTACGACTCCAAGAAGTTCCAGCAGCTCTACGCCGCCGCCGACGCCGCCACCGACCCGGCGCAGGGTGTTGCCGGGATGAAGGCCGCGGCTCGCTACCTGGCCGAGGATGCCGCTGCGATCTGGCTGTTCGCTCTGCCCAACCTGGTGATCACCAAGAACACGATCACCGGTGTGCCGACCAACGCCACTTCCGACAGCTTCGATCTGACCAGTATCGCCAGCCGCTAGGCGGCGAGCCTCACCATGCAGCTCGCCGGGCGGATTCTCAAACGCCTGGGCGTGCTCGCGATCAGCCTGGTGGGCGCGTCGGTGTTGATCTTCGTGATCACCCACGCGCTCCCCGGCGATGTCGCCCAGACGCTGCTCGGCGACCAGGCAACGCCTGAAGCCGTCGAGCAGTTGCGGGCCGAGTTGGGCCTGGACCGTCCGCTGGTGGTGCAGTACGTCGACTGGTTCGGCCACATTCTGGTGGGGGACTTCGGCGTGTCCCATCTCAGCGGGGATGCGGTGGTCTCGCTGCTGCTGCCTCGTCTGGCGGTGACCATGTGGCTGGTCGGCTTCTCGATGATCGGCTCGCTGCTGCTGGCCATTCCGGCGGGCATGATCGCCGCCCTGAAGCGGCGATCGTGGCAGGGGATCGCGGTCAGCGCGACCGCACAGCTGGGCATGGCGATCCCGGTGTTCTGGGGCGGCATCCTGGCGGTGATGGTGTTCGCGGTCTGGCTGCGCTGGCTGCCGGCCAACGGCTACGTCCCGCTCTCCCAGAACCCCGGATCCTGGGCGGCGCACCTGGTGATGCCGGTGGTGACTTTGTCGGTGGTGCAGGCGGCGGTGCTGATCCGCTACGTGCGAGCAGCCTTTGTCGAGGTGCTGAACGAGGACTACTACCGCACCGCCCGCGCGGTCGGGTGGACGCCGATGCGGGCGCTGCTGCGCCACGGTCTGAGAAACGCGTCGATCTCGCTGGTCACGGTGCTCGGGCTGCAGGTCTCTTCGGTGCTGGTGGGGGCGATCGTGGTCGAGTCGGTGTTCAGCCTGCCGGGATTGGGATCGCTGCTGCTGACCGCGGTCAGCCAGCGTGACCTGCTGGTGGTGCAGGGCACGGTGATGTTCCTGGTGCTGGCCGTGCTGGTGATCAGCGCGATCGTCGACTTCTCCTACCTGTTGATCGATCCGCGCCAGCGCGCCGCTCAGGAGGCCCGATGAAGAGGGCCCAACTGATCGCCGGCGCGGTGCTTGTCGGCGTGGTCGTGGCGGCCACCGTGGTCTCGCTGTTCTGGACGCCGTTCGACCCGCTGCGGGTGGTGCCTGGGCAACGGCTGCTGCCGCCCGGCCCCGTCCATTGGCTGGGGACGGACGGCTTCGGCATCGACATCCTGAGCCGGTTGCTTCTGGGTGCCCGCAGCGTCCTACTGGTCGGCATCATCTCGGTGGGCCTGGCGGCCGTGGTGGGCATTCCCCTGGGCGTGCTCGCCGGTCAGGCCGGCGGCTGGATCGACGACGTGGTGATGCGCGTCTCCGACGTGGTCTACGCCCTTCCCGCGCTGCTGCTCGCCATCCTGCTGGCTTCGGTGTTCGGTGCCTCGACCGTCACCGCGATGGTCGCCATCGGGGTGGCGACCATCCCGGCCTTCGCTCGGGTCGCACGGGCCGGCACCTTGCAGGTGATGGCGGCCGACTATGTCCTCGCCGCGCGCGCGTCCGGCACCTCCTGGTGGGGGGTGGCCTGGCGCCATGTGGCACCGAACATCGCCCCGGTGCTGGGGGTGCAGGCTTCGGTCGGCTTCGCGATGGCGATCCTGGCCGAAGCGGCGCTGTCCTACCTGGGGCTGGCCACGCCGCGTCCCAATCCCACCTGGGGCAACATGCTCCGCGACGCCCAGGACTACATCTTCGTGGCGCCACTGCAGGCGGTCTGGCCCGGGCTGGCGATCGCGATCGCCGTGCTCGGCTTCAACCTGCTCGGCGATGGGCTGCGCGACTACCTCGACCCGAGACTGCGGGAGGTGCCGTGAGCCTGCTCGACGTCTGCGATCTGAGCGTCACCTTCGGACGCCACCGCCGTCCGGCCCTGGACGGGGTCTGCTTCAGCCTGGACGCTGGTTGCCGGCTCGGCGTCATCGGCGAGTCGGGGTCAGGCAAGACCGTCACCGCCTTAGCCGTGATGGGCCTGCTGCCCCCCAATGCCCGGGTGTCGGGCAAGGTCGGGTTGGCGGGCCACCAGATCACCGGTCTGTCGGAGGCGGCGTTGGCGCGGCTGCGCGGTGATGTGGTCACGATGGTGTTCCAGGAGCCGATGACCGCCCTCGATCCGACCATGCGGGTGGGCCGCCAGGTCGCCGAGGTGCTGCGCCTGCACGTCGGCACCGAATCCGGACCGGCCCGGGTCGCGGTGATCAACATGCTGGCCGAGGTGGGCCTGGACGATCCCGAGCGGGTCGCCGACGCCTACCCCCACCAACTCTCCGGTGGGCAACGGCAGCGGGTGAGCCTGGCGATGGCCCTGATCAACGCCCCCGACCTGGTGATCTGCGACGAACCGACCACCGCCTTGGACGTGACCGTCCAGGCCACGGTGCTGGCCAAGCTCAACGACGTCCTCGACGCCTCCGGGGCGGCCTGCCTGTTCATCAGCCACGACCTGGCCGTGGTCTCGCAGGTCTGCGATCAGGTGGCGGTGATGCTGGACGGACGGATTGTGGAGACCGGATCGGTCGCCGAACTGTTCGCCCGACCACAGCACCCCTACACCCAAGGCCTGGTCGCCACCGCCCGACTCGACCAGGCCACGCCGGGCCAGCGGCTCCCCGTGGTGGAGGACTTCTACCAGCCGGGGGTGCAGCGATGAGCGAGGAGTTGTTCCGCGCCGAGAAGCTCACCCGCCGCTACCACCACGACGGACGCGAGGTGGTCGCCTTGTCTGAGGTCGACCTGCAGCTGGCACCGGGAGCCCGCCTCGGGATCGTGGGGGAGTCCGGCTCAGGCAAGTCGACCCTGGTGCGGCTGCTGGCCGGGCTGGATCGTCCGACCTCGGGACGGGTGTGGTTCAAGGGCACCGATATCACCGCGGTGCCCGAGCGGCGGCGCGGCTTCCTGCGATCATCGGTTCAGATGGTTTTCCAGGATCCGCGCTCGTCGTTGAACCCGCGGATGCGGGTGGGTGACATCATCACCGAGCCGCTGCGGTCGCGGCTGCTGCGTCCGCAGTTGGCGGGGGTGGATCACCGCACCCGGTTGGCCGAAGTGCTGGCCGCCGTCGACCTCGACGCCGATGCCGCCGACCGCTACCCCCACGAGTTCTCCGGCGGCCAGCGCCAGCGCATCGCCATCGCCCGTGCGCTGGCCCCGAAACCGGAGGTGCTGATCGCCGACGAGCCGGTCTCCGCGCTGGACGTGTCCGTGCGGGCCCAGGTGCTGAATCTGCTCACCGGCCTGGTCGCCGGCCAGGGTCTGAGTCTGATCGTGGTCAGCCACGACCTATTGGTGGTCCGCCACCTGTGCGACGAACTGGCGGTGATGCGGGCCGGCAAGATCGTCGAATCCGGGCCGACCGATCAGGTCTATCAACAGCCGAGGACCGAGTACACCGCGGCCTTGCTGGCGGCGATTCCGCGAATCCGAACCGGCTCTGGCGAAACGGGCGGCGCCCGGTAGGTTTGGCGCATGGCGCTGCTTTCAGGAGCCCGGCGAACTCATCGCCGGGCTGGTACCCCGATCCGGCCAAGGTGCCGAACCGTCTGCGCTACTGGAACGGTCAGACCTGGACCGCGCAGGTCCGCGACGACATCGCCCCGGGCGCGGGTTCGCCAGGTGGCGGTGCGCCGGGTGCTCCGGCAGGCCCCGCTGGGTCCCGTTCGTCCGGTGGTGGCAAGGGCTGGCTGTGGGCACTGCTCGCCGGCCTGGTGGTGGTGGCGCTGGTGGTCGTGCTGGTGATCGTCAATCCGTTCAAGCCGACGCAGCCTGGTGGTCCGGTGGCGACCTACTCACCGACCATCTCGTCGTGGAATGAGACCGAGACGCCCACCCCGACTCCGTCGGTGCCCAGCCCGAGTATCACCCGCCTGCGCTGCGACCAGGAAGGTCCGACTCCGGTAGTCACCCCGAGTGTGGTGAACCATCGGATTCAGGTGGGGCCGATGTCGATGCCGGTCCCGGAGGGCTGGGAGGGGCCGAGGCAACTCAGAGCGGTGCCCTACCTGGAAGCGGCGACCGGCTACACCATCGACGTCGAGCCGAAATGGTTCAACCAGATGGTGATCGGGCCGACCAATTTCGCCGACTCGCAGACCTCCTTGGAGACGCAGGCACGCACGATCATGGCCTGCCTGGCCGGCACCGATGTGATGGACCGCTATCGGGCGCCGGACAAGCTTCAGGTGATGAAGACGTCGGTGTCGGGGCACCCTGCGGTACAGGCGGAGGCCTGGTACTCCTTGAACGACCCCGACATCAAAAGCGCGGGCTCGAGGATCCGGGTGATCGTGGTGGAGACCGCTGACGGACCGTACGCCTTCTTCGGCGAAGCCACCCAGGAGCGTGCGGACATCCTGGCCGTGATGGACACCCTGTCGGCCAACCTGGCGATCACCTGAGCGGGGAGCGTCGAAAGTGGGCGATCCGGGGTGGTACTCCGACCCGGCCAAGGTGCCAGGGCGGCTGCGCTATTGGGACGGCAACGCCTGGACCGAGGACGTGCGGGACGTCGAAGCGCCGTCCGTCACAGCAGCAGGCTCCGCGGGCGTTCCGCGACGGTGGTGGGGTGTCCTCGCCGCGGTCGTCGCGATCATCCTGGTTGTGGTGCTGGTGATCTGGCGGCCCTTCGAGCGTCCGAGCGCAGAGCCGCCGCTGCCGGCACCATCGCGGTCGTTCTCCGCGTGGGACGAGACCGAGCCGCCGACTCCCAGCCCGACGCCGACTCCGAGCGCGTCGCCGACTCCGAGCGCGTCGCCGTCACAGCCGAGCCCGAGTCCCACCGGGAAGTGCGAGCAGGAGGCGGAGCCCCGCGACCTCGAACCGGTGGTCGCCCACGGACGGCTGAGCGTCGGGGTGTTGTCGATGCCCGTCCCTGCCGGCTGGGATGGTCCGATGTCGGAGTACACCGTGTACGGAAACACCGCTTACGGCTATGAGTTGAATGTCGAGGGCTCCTGGTACAACAACCTGAAGATCGGACTCACCAACTTCGCCACTCCACGCAGCCTGGAGACCCAGGCACGGCTGCTGGTGGCCTGCCTCTCCGAAGGCAGTGGGATGAGTCTGTACACCTCACCCGACAAGCTCACCGTGTCCAAAGTCACCATCTCCGGGCGACCCGGGGTGCAGGTCGATGCCTGGTTCTCCTGGGACGTGAAGAGACTCAAGACCAAGGGCTCGCTGATCCGGGTGATCGTGGTCGACACCTCCGACGGTCCCTACTACTTCTTCGCCGAAGCCACCAAGGAACGCACCGACGTGGTGAATCTGGCCAAGAAGATCAGCACCCAGCTCAGGGTGGGCTGAGGTTCAGGCCCCCGGAGCCAATCGGCGGACGGTCTCGGCCTGCAGCAGGGTGTTGGTGGCGATGGCGCCGGGCCCTTGGACTCCGGGCTCGCCGTCCAGATTGGTGAACGTGCCGCCGGCCTCGGTGACCACGATCGATACCGCTGCCATGTCGTGCAGCGCCAGTTCGGGCTCGGCGGCCAGATCGACCGCCCCTTCGGCGAGCAGCATGTAGCTCCAGAAGTCGCCGAAGGCGCGGGTCCGCCAGCACTCCCGCAGCAGGTCGACGAACTGCTGACCGCGCCCGCACTCGACCCAGCCGTCGATGGAGGAGTAGGACAGGCTGGCGTCGGCGATCTCCGACACCCGCGAGGTGCGGCAGCGGGTGCCTTGCAGCAGGCTGCGTCCGGTGAAGGCGCCGCTTCCCTTGGCGGCCCACCAGCGCCGCGACAGCGCCGGGGCCGAGACCACGCCGACGACGACCTCGTCGGCGTCCATCAACGCGATCA